>CAYHKV010000010.1:0-2889 GCA_964357125.1 uncultured Methanosarcinales archaeon
TAGTCGGAGCCTGGAATTTTAATAAATTAGCATTTCCAGTATTTTTAGTTATGTTATTCTTATTGATAACTAACTTGATAAAATCCATTAGGCATTATCAGAAAACGGGAGATTTATACCCCAAATTCTAACCGATACTATGCTATCTATACACAACTATTATATACCTTCCATTCTCAGTTTTAAGGATGAAACCTACGCTCTTAGCCGGCTTATCGGCTATTCTGTTAAGCTGCGCTGCCAACAAATACATCACTCCTGAAGCTAAGATGGAATTAGCCCAATGCCTTGTTGAAGAAGAGGCAATAATGTACGGAGCAGATTGGTGTGGGCGTTGTAGAGCAGAAAAAAAGGAATTTGGTCCAGCTTGGAAAATAATGCAGAAGAATTATGTTGAATGTTCTGAAGAACCGCAACAGTGTGAAGGCATTTCCAGTTATCCCTTCTGGAAATTTAAAAACGGCAATACTGTTCGCGGATACACTCCCAATTTTTTGGAAGTGCTGGCAGAACAATCCGGCTGTAGATAATATGAAAAATAAACTAATCGCAGGTCTGGCAGCTCTTATGGCCAGTTCTTATTCTCCAAAATTGGCCGCTGTAGATTCCAATTATCACATCAGCCATGAAGCAGCCCAATGCCTTGCTGACAATTCAGTTTTATACGGTAATGAAGGGTGCCACTGGTGTGACGAGCAAAAAAAAGAGTTCGGGTCAGAATGGGAAACTTTTAAGAGCAGTTACATTGAATGTTCTAGTTCAAGAGTAAGTAAAATGATCTGCGAACAAGAAAAAATCAGTTCTTATCCTACCTGGAAGTTCAAGAATGGTAAGGTAATAGAAGGTTATAAGCCTTTAGAAGAAGTAGTTAAAATAGCCGGCTGCGATTAATTATGTTTCAATAAATATGCTTTGACTAACTTTTCAAAATCGTCTCTTCTGTCTTTTTCAACATAAAAATTAACCTCATCTTTGCGTTCAGCAGCGATAAAATAAGGGATCTTTTGATTTCGTAAGGCCTCTTCAACTTTCCTGACATAGTCTAAACCAGTAGAACGTACTAACAGAACTGCATCATCTGGTAACTCACTCATTTCCTGCCAGCTTTCACCTTTAAAATATCTCATTTTTAATCATTATCCACTCTTGGAGCAAGGATAAAGCTTAACGACAGCTTATCTTTCACTTTATATTCCAATTTCATGGGATAATCAGTATTAAAATGAAGAGATACGTTGTCAGCAAGTTTCCCGCCGGCGATCATCTTTTTCAGATATTCCAAAGAATATTTAGCCTTGAACTTATCTCCGGAAGAAGTTTTTATGACAGTAGTGTCATCCGGCCTTATCTCGATGAATGCCTTTGACAGATCTCCTTCTGCCTTTACTGACAATAATCCTGCTTCTCCTAAAAAGGTAACTGATTCAGCCACTACGCTGACATCTTCTATAGCTTCACTGAATACGTCTGATTTTGATTCGACCACTATGGGAAAGTTCAATTCAGGCACCCTTTGTTCTTTTTCTTCCAATTCTAAAGTCGGTATGGAAAATGAACGTATGGTATTGCTTTTCATGACAATCTTTAATTTGCTATCTTCAGTAGTCTCCAACGATAAGACATCGTCAGTTTTAGTACGTCTTAAGATCTGTTTAAGATTATTCAGATTTATGCACAACTCTTCTGTATCTTTTACCTGGTATTCTGTGAAACTGCTGCTCAGAAGCTCAAAAATCACCATGGCTACGTTAGCCGGATCCATGGCTACGATTCTTAATCCATTGGACTTAGCGCTGATCTTAACTTCAGTGACTAGGTCGGATATGATCGAGATGCTATCTTTAAAGTATTTTGGTTCAGCTAAAACAAGTTTCATATGTTAACCCCCACAATAGCCGAGAACTGAACCATTTATAAAATTTGTTGTTGTGGAATCTATAATTAAAATAAAAAATAAAATTTAACTATAATGGCCTCGTACACTCATAATGACCGATGTAACCTTTGCACCAGGATTTACGGTATTGAGCATCATCCCAATTTGTAAGTTATCTAGTTCATTGACTGTCCAAGGATTTCCGGTTACCGGGTTGGCATCACTATAATCAAAGACATAATTCTCCCATGAAGAAGTGGAAGTTACAATAGGTAATGCCCATTCTTCTCCATTAGTTTTCATAAGAAACCTAAACTTAAAGCTATCAGAGTCAAACTGTTTAGCTGTAATAACTATAGAAACATTTGTTACAATCCAACCTAAATTTACGGGGGGATTTTCAACAGTAAATAATTCTTTTGCTCCATCAGTGATCGAAGAAACATAAGTTGTATCGCCATCGTAAGGCCAACTAGGATCGTCCACACACATATAATCTGCAGAACAAATGCGTAACCTTCCCCAGTCAGAATAATCTCCATCACCATCAACTAGCATAGTATATTCCGTATCGACTGCAACACCGTTTGTAGCTATCAAAGCAACAAAAACCAAACAAAGAAACAACAACATTTTTGTTCTCATTTTTGACCCCCTTATTTTTTAATAATAATTTAATTATTCATTTGCTTATTTTAAATATTTCTATCTTCTCCGGAGTAGTGATTTAACCAAAACTATTTTTTGTTTAAGATGACTTTGTTGTGAATTACACTAATTTGTACAACATCAGCCGATAATTACCTCTAACCTGATCATTCTCTAGAAGATATACCCGGTCAGGCTTCCGTGTGGCTTCTAACACTACCCTAGTAGCTCCTTCAGAAAATGACCTCACAAATCTCGGAAAATCCATAATTTTTCTAATCCTGATGGGGCTTTTCCTCGTTCGAGGAATCTTCCCTCTACAATTCCCTTTTTGTGATCAATCTTTTTTTACATCTATTTCGTAA
>CAYHKV010000010.1:2899-14836 GCA_964357125.1 uncultured Methanosarcinales archaeon
TCTATACTAACTCCTTCAGGGTTTAAACCCATTTTTCCATAACCATAAAAAATATAAAATCAATTCAATTAATAAGATTGTGGTAGTTAAGAATATATGTTTCTCACTTTAAACTCAACCTCTGCCCGTCTTTCATCACGTGAGTATTATTAAATCCCATCTGCGTCGCCAGTTCTGCGATCATCTTCGCCTTGGCCGGCTCAGCGTGTATGGGCATGATATGTTCCGGCCTGATCATCTCCAGCAGTTCCCGGTGGTCCTCCCTGGCTCCGTGCCCTGATACATGCACATCTCTAAATATCCTTACTCCCTTGTCCCGCAATAATCTTTCCAACTTTTCCCGGTTTTGTATATTAACATCTACTGGGATGACCTGGCAGCTGAAAATTACCGCATCTCCGTTTTCAAAATCAAAATCTATCTCTCCTTTTACCATCCTCATAAGTATAGAATGAGGCTCTCCCTGATGGCCGGTACATACGATAAGGTATTTGTCTTTGCCGTCTTTATGCATTCGTTTCATTATTTTTTCTATCTGGTCGCGATGCTTAAAGATGGTTATCTCTTTGGTGAAATCGATTATGCCTATCTGTTCCCCTGCCCGCACATACTTATCTAATGATCTTCCTAAAAATATTATTTTCCTATTGAGTTTTCTTCCCAGTTCTATTATGCTTTTAAGCCGCGCCAGATGGGATGAAAATGTAGTCACGATCAGGGCTTTCTTCTGGCTGGAGACGCTTAACATGGTATCCTTAAGCATCTGCCTGGCTACCGATTCAGAAGGGCACTTTTTATGCTCGTGCGCATATAGGCAATTCATGATCAGTAATTTTACCCCTTCTTTGCCCAATCCTTGCAGCCGGTCATAATCTGGTTTTTTTCCCAGAACCGGATCATTGTCCAGCTTGAAATCATTGGCATACATAACTTTTCCGTAAGGAGTATGTATCACTATTATGGCGGTCTGAGGGATAGAGTGTGTTATATGCACAAATTCGACTGTTATCTTTTTTGATAATTTATACGAAGAGCCGGAACCCATGGCCATCAGCTTGTGCGGCAATTCCAGACGTTCATCAACTAAAGTTCCTTTCAATACCTCTATGGTATAAGGGGTTCCGATAATTACTGCCGAAGAAGGAAATTGCGATGCGGCAAAAGGTATTGCGCCCACGTGGTCAAGATGCCCGTGGCTGGGAATTATCGCTATAACTTTATCTCTCCAATCGTTTATCGATTCATAATTGGGCACTGCATTTGCGTTCAGTAATGATTTGTAGGTCTTTGCCTTGATGTCCTCCAGATCTTCGGTAAACTTAACATAATCTGCCATGCTCAATCCCATGTCTAGGACTACCACTTCGTCATCTACCTTGATAGCCACGCTGTTTCCCTCAGTCTTGCTGAAGCCGCTGACAGAACATAATTCTAAAGGCATACTGGCAGATATATCCTTGCAGTTTAAAAAGGTTGATGAATCTTTCAAAATAAACGAAATAATTAAATAAAAGGCCTGGTTGTGATTGAGGTATGTATTCTATACTTGGCGGGCTGATAGGCTTTGAAGAATGCCCCGATAACACCTTCAGAGAAATAATCGGGGAAATAGGATTTAAGAAAGTTTTTAGCGGCAGGTCTTCAGATCATAAACTGGTGCTTGATGATCATAAAGTTCGGGAAGAGCAGTTGGTGATAGTGGGATACGACGCGGATTTAGACCTTAACCCCAAAGGATGGCTTACTTCATACCAACAGAAGAGCATGGCAGAACCTTTCACCGTATATTCTTTGCCTTTCGATATTCTTTACGGAAAAATAGGGTCCGGCAGATCCATAGTAAATACTTCGGTCGGCCAGCAGTATCTGCCCAGCGTAGACAAAGATGCCCAGTTTATCGCCCTACCCCTAAAAAGAGACCGATTGGCCTTGTTTATATCCGTCATCAGCGAAGCAGAATTTCCCGCAGAACTGCTGCTTTTCAAATATTTGCCCCCAAATACTTCTATCTTTGATCTATTTGGAGAAAATTTTGATAGTTCAGATTTAAATCTGCCTAAGCAAAGTTCGTGCGTCGGAAGATTGACTTTACCTACTGCTTTTTACACCGTAAGGGGCAGGGAAGGGACTGAATATGTGACCACAAAAGGATCCTTGGAGACGGTGTTAAATGCCCAACAGGAATTTATCGATCAGAACATGGCCGATCCTAATCTATATCCAGAAGTTAAAAGCGCGCGTGATTTCTTCATTAAGTATAGCGCTTTACTGTAAATCAATAAATCTTTTAGAAATAAAATAAGGTGCGGGCGGCAGGGATCGAACCTGCGTAGGCACTAAGCCAATAGATGACTTACCACGAGTTTAGTCATAGCACTCGTATGAGCACTCATCACTCTGATGCCTTGAGTCTATCCCGTTTTGTCTGAAATCGAAGATTTCTGACTTTTGAAAATCCTCGATTTTCAATTGACCACTCCGGCACGCCCGCATGAACTATAGAGAATAATCTATATCTCTTTTATAAAATTATGGGAAATAACTTTAATTTTCGGCACTTCGAAAAGCAAATCTAAAGTTATTTCCTAATACAAAGAATGCAACAACGATTGCATTCTTGTCCAGAAAGTTCATTTCTTGTAAGGAAACCACTTAAGCCACGATAATCTTACGATTATTTAAGTGATTTCCTATAACTCAAAAATTTAAAATTAAATATTCTTTAGCCTGTTTTCGATCTCCTGTAACTGCTGTTCCAACTCATCTAAATCATGGTTCTCTTCTTTTACAGGTTCTGGTTTAGGCGCGCGCACTATCGGCTGCCGTGGAAGTTTCGGCATCTCTGCTTCTTCTTCTGGTTTTTCTTCTCTTCTGACCACCGGCTGTTTTTTTATAACCCCGGTCAGCTTGCCTTTTGGAAGATATCTTCGCAGCTTGGCATCGATAAGGCTGTTAAGGCTTCTGACATCCTCTTTAAGCTGTGAAAAAGTAGTTATCTTCTCTTCCTGGATTTTTCTGAATGCTTCATATCCCTGCATGAAAATTATGATCTCACGTAAGGCTTCCAGGATATCTTTGCGTATATTTTTAGGCTCATTTAACTGTATCATCAAGTTCAGGCTCTTATCTCTGCTTGGCGCAGGCATAGTAGTTCCTATCCTGATTCTCCTCACTGTCTTCTTAGCAGCAGCCGCTTGAACTTTCTGTTTTTTTGCCATTCTTTCAGAATTCCTCTGGCTCATTTAATGATTGGTTGATGAAATCTATCTTCTTTTCGACTTCTGCCAATGCATTCTGCCACATCTCTAGCTGATGATCTTCTTCATTTTTAAGATCATTTATCTTAAGCAAAGTGTTTTTTGCATCTTCTAATTTCTTACGGATATTCTTTACCAGTTCCAATACTTCCTCATATTCCTCAATTTTGATGAACACGGGCATTTTTTCAACCATTAAAAATCACCTCGAGATTTAAGAACCATAATTAATCCCCCTGAGCTTTAAACAGCGTCTTATCCGCATGAAGCAGATTATCGTGTAACGATTTCATAGTCTTTCGCAGCTTGTTAAAATTATGCTCTTCGTTATATTCAGATGTCTGAAGATTTTTGCTGGCTTCCCCAAGATCAGCAAGATTTCTTCGCAGATCGTCCATTTCGGCCAACATTTTTTGATAAACATCAACTTTTACATATAATTCCTGTTTTGGCATCATATCCAAGGAAGCTTTCTGTGGCATCATCCTCTGCCTGCCGGGCGCAGGAAATGTCGGAGGCATAGAGATATCATCATCTACCGGCTCTTGTTCTAACTCTTCTTCCTCTGGAAATGCTACCGGCCTTGAAAATCCTGCCGCTTCCTTGACCTTATCAGGTTCTATTATCCTCTCTGAAGAAGCCGGAGCAGGGAATCGTAATGCTTTCTCATCAATTTCCCTTCCTTGAGGGAAAGGGGCCTTAGGTACAACTTTCTTTTTTCCGAATAGCCAACTCATAACCCTTCTAAGTTAAAGAACCTTTAAAAAGTTTGTTTAGTATTGCGAAATAGTAACTCCAGTATATCTGTTAAAGCTTAAGAATCCATTTAACTAAAAAGCAGAGTTGAAAAGCCCTTATGAAAGTTCTCTCTCTAGCTATCTTAGTTATTTTGTGTTTGCCGATAGCCGTCGCATCATCAGAAAATGAGACTACTGATCTGAGCTTAACGGTGGTTCTTGATTTACCTCTTTATACGGAAATCAAATATGATTCTCTTTTTAAGATTGCACAAAAACCATGTTTTCCTGGTAAATCAGTAACCATTAGATATAACTTATCTAAGGATGGGTTGATTATAAAAGAGGATTCATTCACCAAAACTGTAAATTGTTATACCAGCACTTCTACTGGAAATTTTATTGCTCCAGAGACCGGTAATTATACCCTCTGCGGAATAATCACTGATTCCACAGCGAAAGAAATGGACTTCTCAAATAATGCTGCCTGCATGGATCTTGAAATTTTAGCTCAAAACAATGATTCGGAAACGGGATTATCTCCCGATATGCCGGAAGATAAAAATGCAGAAGAGACAAATGTTTCTAATATTCTCTGCAATCTTGATATATCGATAGCCACAAACCATTCTATCTTTTACGAAAAAGGCCAATCTATCAATTTCACGCCGGCCATAAATAATAAAACCTTTCCTTTCAGGATTGAATATTGGATCGAAGACTTATTTAGTGAAATTGTTAAAGATAAATGGAATACTACAAATACAAATAAAAAAACCTGGAAAATAAACATAGACGAGCAGGACCGTGTCCTTCTTATCAAAGCGATAGTCTATCCCAGCTGTAATGATACTAACCTCACCAACAATGCTGCTGAAGAGATGTTTATTGTCATCAATAATGAAACAGAAGAGATCTCCGCTTCTTCCATAGATGAAGACTATTCCATAATCAATATCACTGAGATAACTCCCCAGCCGGTATCTTTCGGCGATCTGCTCAAAGTAGATTTGGAGATCTACAAAAATTCTACCTCTAAGTATTCTATTTCTGCCTGGGCTGAGAAAAACGGAAAAATGATCAGCGAGAAAACAAAGGCAAATCTCAAAACTAAAAATACCCACTATGGGTTTACTTTACCTGTACAGCTTCTGCCCAACTGCAACAATAGGGTTGATGAAGGGGCCGCAACTCTTATAGTAGAAGGTCTTGGAACAGTTACAGAAAAAGGATTTGTTGCAGAAGGCTTAAATGATGATCTATGCGGAGATTATGGAAGCGATGCTTCCTTAAGATATCCAGAATCAGAAAACATTGGAGATTCTTTCCAGATAATCGATCTGCCGGCAGAAATTAAGCCCGGGGATGCTTTGCGTGTAAAATTTCAGGTCACCAGTTCTGAGGATCAAGAATTTGAATCTTGGAGCTACCTATATCGTGGCAGTAAATGTTATTCTTGTTCATCAGATCCCAGAGAAGATAATAAGATCGCCTTTTCAGTAGTTCAAGGAAAAACTAAAGTTTCTGAGATGCTGCTTAAAGCAGATAAAGATCTTAAGGAAGGAGAATACAGCCTGATGGTTAAATATAAAAAATCAGGACAGAAGACTGAACATTCCTTAAATTCCCCTATCCACATTGTTCCTATAAGCGCTGGAGCTTATAACCAATCATTAAACTTATTATCTTCCAAAACAGAAGAATTAATTCCTCTAACTGTCAAAGAGATAAGCTATACCAGACCAAGTTCTTCCAAAGGCATCGTAGTTTATGAATCAGCTTCGCAAAAATCAAAAGGCCTTATTCCTTACGTTTTAATGGTCGCTCTGGGAGCCTTATGCATCATACTGGCATTTCAAAGGAGAAACACTTAAAAACTACTCAGCGTTACGATTATCCATGACCCAGCAGATACATTTTAGGGCTGTTATTGAAGTGCTTGGCAAGCCTAAAGAACACGTAGATTCTTCACTGAAAGGATACGTCCAGAACATTAAAGACAGCAAGAAATATACGATCACAAAAGAGCAATTTGCCGATCTGCAGAAACAGCAGGACAGCGAGCTATGGGCCGCTTTCGCAGAACTGGAACTAAAGACCGACAGCATTCAACACCTCATCGATTTTTGTTTTGATTATATGCCCTCTTTGATTGAAATAATCGAACCGCACAAATTGGAACTAAATAGCACTGACATCTCTATTTTTCTGAACGATCTGCAAGCTAAACTTCACGGCGTAGACATGTTAGCCAAGCAGTTGAAGATGGAAAATACTCTCGCAGGTAAAAGTTTCAATGTTCTGCTGAACAATTATGTGACTTTCTTGCTGCAGCAGCATAACTTAGATTCAGAACAGTTAAGCAAGATGACTGGGGTATCCAAAGAGATATTGGAAGATTTTTTAGACCACCTTATAGATGAAGGGAAGATAGATCTAAAGGAAGGCATCTATTTTATCAAGCAGCAGCGAGATGAGGCAAAAGATGGAAGAAAACGAAAAAAAGGTTGAAGCGGTATTATTTGCAGTCGGTAAAGAAATAACATCAGAAAGGATCGCTAGTCTATGTTCTTTAGATCTTCCGCAGGTGGAAGATATCATGAAAAAACTAACTGAAAAATTCATATTATCCGAGAG
Organism: uncultured Methanosarcinales archaeon; assembly: GCA_964357125.1. GTDB lineage: Archaea > Nanobdellota > Nanobdellia > Woesearchaeales > GW2011-AR9 > JACPIL01. The sequence goes on from CAYHKV010000010.1 coordinate 9,531, forward strand.
CTCTCTTAAAATAACCAAAAAAGAAAATGGGTGGAAACTAACGGTGCAAGATAGATATGTCTCTCTGGTCAGCAGCTTAGTTTCTTCTACTGAATTGGAAAAGCCATTGATGGAAACTCTCGCGGTCATCGCCTGGCGTTATCCTATCGTGCAGTCAGAAGTTGTTAAATTAAGGAACGCCAAAGCATACGACCATATGAAACAGCTTGAAGGGCAGGGATACATAGAAAAAGAGATATACGGCCGGACTTTCAGGGTCAAGCTCACTAAAAGATTCTTTGAATATTTTGACCTTCCCAGCGAAGAAGCTAAGCAGGCTTTCCTTAAACAGGTCCCTTCGGCAGTTCTCAAAGAAGCAGAAGAAGTAGACAAAGAAGCCGATGAGGCAGAACGATTAGCCGAGCTGAATCAGCAGCGGGAAGCAAGCAAGGATGAGATTAAGAAGTCCATGGAAGAAGCGAAAAAAGAATAAATCTTTCAAATCTCTTGATATTTCTGAGGTTATTTCCAGAGGACAAACCTATCCATTTTCCAACCACAATATTTATAAAGCGTCTTAACACTAAAATTCTAGTGTTTTATCGTCTATAAAGCATAATACTCGATTCCCTGAAAAATGGACCAAACTGAAGCCCCAAATCCCGCCGAAAATAACCCCCGGATAATCTCTCGGGTTATCGAAGATGAGATGAAAGAAGCGTATGTTAATTACGCTATGTCGGTCATCGTAGGCCGGGCTCTTCCGGATGTGAGGGATGGCTTAAAACCGGTTCACAGGCGTATATTATATGCCATGTACGACATGGGCATGCTCCATAATCGGCCTTCCAAGAAATGCGCCAGGATCGTCGGTGAAGTGCTGGGTAAATATCACCCTCACGGTGATACTGCCGTATATGACTCGTTAGTACGTATGGCTCAAGATTTCTCTTTAAGATATCCCCTCATCAAAGGTCAGGGTAACTTTGGAAGCATCGACGGCGATAACGCCGCTGCCATGAGGTATACCGAAGCTAAGCTCAACAAGCTGGCCGAAGAGATGCTTAAGGATATTGAGAAAAAGACCGTCGAATTCAAAGACAATTTTGACGGTTCGCTGCAGGAACCTCAAGTCCTTCCCAGCAGGATACCTAACCTTCTTGTCAACGGATCTTCTGGGATCGCAGTTGGTATGGCCACCAATATCCCCCCGCACAACTTAAGGGAAGTGTGTTCCGCATTGATCTCTACAATAGATAATCCAGCTATAACCACGCAGGAACTTATGCAGATAATCCCTGCTCCGGATTTCCCTACCGGTGGAGAAGTTCTTTGCGGCAGCGAGTTACTGCATGCTTACGAGCATGGCCGCGGTAAAGTGATGATAAAAGCGGTCTCTAAGATAGAAGATGACAAGATAATCGTCACTGAGATCCCTTATCAGACCAATAAAGCTGAGCTGATCGAACAGATCGCAGATCTGGTACGCGATAAAAAAATCCAGGGCATCCGCAACATCAATGATGAATCTGACCGTGATGGCATACGTATAGTGATCGAACTGAAAAAAGATGCTGACAGCAATGTTGTCCTAAATCAGTTGTATCAATTCAGCAGGCTTACCGCTTCTTTCGGCATAAATCTGCTTGCTCTGGTCAACAATCAGCCCAAGACTCTCTCGTTAAAAGAGATGCTGCAATATCACATCTCTCATAGAAAAGATATTATCGTCAAAAGGACCCAGTATGATCTGGAACAGGCCCAGCAGCGTGTACACATATTAGAAGGATTATTGATCGCTCTTAACAATGTAGATGAAGTTGTTGCCGGCATAAAGAAATCTCGCACTGTCGAAGACGCCAGAAATTTCTTGATTGCAGCTTATTCTTTATCTGTAGAACAGGCCAATGCCATCCTTGAGCTTCGTCTGCAGAAATTAGCTTCCTTGGAACAGGAAAAGATCCGTGCTGAACATACTGAGCTATTACAGCAGATCGCTTTCTATCAGGAAGTGCTTTCTTCAGAACAAAAAGTATTGGATCTGATAAAACGGGAATTGGAAGATTTAAAGTCCGGTTATGGCGATGAAAGAAAATCCAGGGTCATGGAAGGAAATTATAACGATGTTGACATTGAAGAATTGATCAAAGAAGAAACTGTCGTAGTTACCATGACCAGCACCGGTTATGTCAAACGTTTGCCTATCGATACTTACAAAACTCAGAAACGCGGTGGTAAGGGAGTTAAGGCAGCAGGAATGAAAGAAGAAGATTTTGTTGAACGCCTTTATATAACTTCTACTCATGCCTATCTTTTATTCTTCACCGATCGCGGTCAGGTATATTGGTTAAAGGTATATCATGTCCCGGAATCCAGCAGGCAGGCCAAAGGGCAGCATATAGCTAATCTGATCGAAAAAGATAAAGACGAAAAAGTGACCGCTATAATTCCGGTGAGGGATTTCAAGGAAGGATATCTTTTCATGGCGACCCAGAACGGCACTGTTAAAAAAACGGTACTGGAAGAATTTTCCCGTCCAAGAAAAGGGGGTATCCGCGCTATCATGTTAGATGAAGGGGATACTTTAGTGGGCGTAAAATACACTGACGGCAATCAAGAGATAATCCTGGCTACCAAAGAAGGATTAGCCAACCGCTTCCAGGAGCCTGATGTCCGCCCTATGGGCAGGGCCGCTTCAGGCGTAAGAGGGATACGCTTGGGAGAACAAGATGAAGTTATAGGCATGCTTGCTGCCGAAGAAGGTATGAACATCTTAACTTTGACTGAAAAAGGATTCGGTAAACGCACTCCGGTTTCAGAGTATCGTCTTTGCAACCGCGGCGGAAAAGGAGTTACTAATATCAAGATAACTGACAAGAACGGTCCGGTAAAAACGGTCATGCTGGTTGACGGCAAGGAAGAATTGATGCTGGTATCCAAACAGGGCATAGGCATCAGGATAAAGTGCTCAGATATCTCAATAATAGGCAGGGCCACACAAGGAGTTAGGGTAATGCGTCTTGAGGAAGGAGATTCATTGGCCGCTGCCGCTCAGATAGTGATGGATGAAAATGAAGAGGAAAACAACCCTGAATCTCCACTATGAAATTCATCGCCTTAGTCAATCCTGGATTAGAAACTGTCTGTCAGCAGGAAATAAAGGAGCTTCTAAAAATAAAATCAGTCATCCATGCGCATGCCCTAGAGTTTGAAACCTCTCCTGAATCGGCATTATGTTTTATCAATCATACCCAATCTGCGCGAAGGGTTCTTCTGTTGCTGGATATCTGTTCACTTCCGGAAGAATCAAAATTTAATGAGGTCGATTGGAATGAGCTGATCAGCTCAGGATTGTCATTCAAAGCTGAGATTGAAAATGTTTCCGGAAACGAAAACCGCATGTCCATCGCCAAAAAAGTGGTTGGTAACGTATTCCGCGCAGTTGAAAAACAAGGGATCTCTATTTCCATCGATCTCAAGAAACCGGACGTCACCTTGGTAGTCTATTTCAACGAAAAACAATATGTATTAGGCATAGACTTAAGTGGCATCGAACTTAATGCGCGCCATTACAGGGTATTCACCCATTCCGCATCGCTTAAAGGTGATCTGGCTTATTTTTTCATCCGAAAGAGCGGATTCAATCCGGGAAAGAACATTTTGATCGGATGCGGCAAAGACGGTGTTATGGGGATTGAAGCCGCTTTATATGCCCATTCTGTTCCGGTGCTTTACAATCAGCATCATTCCTATCAAAAAATACCTCTGTTTAAAGATATAAAAGTTCCCGCTTTACATATAACTCCTGCTGAAACCACCATAGCCATTACCGATGAAAATCAGCGCAATATCATCGCAGCGAGAAAAAATTCATCGATCGCAGGAGTTAGAAAATTTATCAACATCCAGCAGATGTATCTGGACGAGATGAGTTCTGCATTCGGAAAAGAGTCCTTTGATCAGGCCATTTTCCAGCTGACCGTCAAAGATGAAGATAAGATAAATGAAGTATATCATCAGGCAGCCTATCTTCTAAAACCAAAAGGTACACTTATGCTCATAACTAGGAAAAATTTAGACTTTCCGGCGCCCAGCGGATTTTTGTTATCCGGCAAAGAAGAGATCGGAAGAGGCGAAAATATCTACCGATTGCTGATCTTGAAGAAGAAGGCATAAACCAATATTTTTATATAGTTTTATCGTTTCTATGCATACATGAGGAGAGAGAGTGAGCTGAGGGAACGCATAAGGGATTTTTTCCGTTTTGAAAGGCAGGAATTGAATTTTCTTATCCCGGCTATTTTGATAGTCGCATTTTCATTCTCCTATAATGATTGGGGAGAAGCAGAATTAGATCTGGCTGAAGGCCTTAAGAACTTTTTATTATTGATTATCATTGCCGCATTGTCTTTTTTTGCAAGGATCTCCTGCCAGAAGATCTATGCTCTGAAAGAAGGATATAAAGCTGAATTCAAAGGGTGGTGGTTAGGGATCATCATCGCCTTCCTTATTACTATTCTTAGCAATGGCAGTATTCCTTTGATATTGATCGGAGGCATAACCGCATCATTGATGGTCAGGCAAAGATTAGGTGAATTTAGGTATGGTTTTTCATACTTGGATAACGCTAAGATCTCTTTATCAGGGATTGTTGCAAATATCTTATTGTCATTATTTTTCGGATTAGGCCTATACTTTTTCCCGGACAATTATTTTTTCTTGAACGGGATGTTTCTTAATTTAATGATGGCGGCATGTTCATCATTCCCACTGCCTCAGCTGGAAGGATTAAACATTTATTTTGGCTCCCGCACCTTATACTTAGCGACTATCATCGGTGTAGTGCTTTTTGGGATCCTATTATGGACCCAGATCCAGATCGGGCTGATCTTGGCCATAGTGGTTATGGCGATAATAACCATCATCCAGCTGCTTATGGGTACTGGTATAAATAGATAAACACCTTCCGTTAAGCATAGGGTGATATATTTTCAAATCATAATGTTTAAAAGCAGCAGCTTCGTTAAGCGATACTATGAAAGTAAAAGTGATGAAATATAAAGCTAAAAGCGTAGTCGTAAGCAGGAAACCTTCTCATAAAAATGAAGAATCTTGGTATGCTTTCATAGGCTTATTTGAAGATAACAATCCCCACCTGAAAGGCAAAGTCCCCTTTGAAGTGGTAGAAATTCCAAATGTGGAAAAAGTACGCATCAGGGAACTGAGAAATTTCTCTTATTATTTAAGGGGAAATGATGTAGTAATCAACAATATGGTAGAAGTAGAGATCAGCTCCGAAGATAATCTAGTGACTATTACCCGAAAGC
>CAYHKV010000011.1:0-14708 GCA_964357125.1 uncultured Methanosarcinales archaeon
AGCTTCTTTAATTCGTTTTTCGTCAAGCATTTTTTAACCTGTAATATGCTTCAATTCCATATAGTATTATATTACTTTCTATTGCTTCTTGGATTACATTCGATTTTTTTGAATCTTTCATCCTGATAAATTCTTCTTCTGTAAATACTAAAGCATGGGTCTTTAATGGGAGTAATGAGAGTATATCAAAAATTTTACTTTCAAAATTAGTTTCGTTTGAAACCAAAAGGAGATCAATGTCTGAAGTTTTTGTATGTTTTCTTTTTGCGTAAGAACCAAATAAGAGTAAGATAAAAGAACTAATCTTTACCTTGGACATAATTTCTTTGTAGAGTTGATTAATGTTCTTGTTTTTGAGAATCTCCTCTTTTCTCTCATCCTCAACATTGTATACCTGAGTCCCAAAGTATTTATCATCCCATGAACATAAAGAACTTTTCCCCACAGTTTGAACTTTAAGAATCTTCTTTTCGATAAGTCTTTGTACAGCAATATAAGTTATTCTGTAATCAGCTTTAATTTGTTGGGCGATTTCTCTAATAGTTTTCGGTTTCTTATTTTCGATAAAGCCCTTAATGATTTTAAGTTCAGTTTTCATTATGTACTTTAATACATTATATTATGTATATAAATCTTTCCGTATAGTTGGCCCCCACTTCTCGTTTTTGAGTTCGTTCACATGAAAGCGCCAATCATTAAGTTCTTAGAGTTTTCAAAAATAAGTTTTACAATAGCGATAACTTTCCGGTAACTGAATCTATCTTTTCTTCATCGTCCGGGCCTATAGCTCCGCAGGTTTTAGTTCCGGGAGCGATGACCGTCCTTCCGGCATCGGTTATCAGCGCTGTAGTTAAGCCTTCGTCCTTGGCTTTCTGCAGATAGGCAAGCAGTTCTTTTTCATCTTTGACTTTCAGCACTATCTTAGCCATTCCCTGCTTACGCCAGGCAGAAATTACTTTATCGGAAGATTTCAAGACCGCTTCGACGGAAGCATGTGCTGCCTGCGCGCAGGCTTTACCTATTGGCAGCTTTAAATCGTGCCTTACTAAGATGACCTGCTTGTAATCGACCATTTTTAATAGAAAGAAAAGGGATTATAAAAAGGTGTTGATTGTTGAGATTTTAAACGCGCGCCTGCGGCGCAAGAAAACTGAAAACTATCAGTTTTCTGCGTAGAAATGTGTTCGTTGTCACATTTCTTGCGCACCCAAACGTACCCCACGAGCAGCGCAGTTGCTGCCAAGGCCAAGATAGCCACTAAGGTTAAAGTAAATACCACTCCTACAACCAAACCACGCCGCCCGTGTTTCATCACTTCTAGGAACCCATACTCGCGTAGTCTTACCAAAATATTTTCCAACTTCTACCAAAATAGAAGGGTCTTCCATCCCGGTAAGTTGACGTACAAAACGGAACATCAATGGATCTTTCAATCCTTTTTCTAAGGTAGCATCAGAAAGATGCCGATCCCAGAGAATTTTTCTTTTCTCCGTCCTTACAAAAGGTAGCAGGATCCTTTGGCGCGCTTGATTGATGCTGGTATTCCTGACGTATTTAGTAAAGTCATTCCTATGCGGATGATGAATTATTTTCTGTTCTCTCGAATCAATAAGTGTATTTTGCGTCTGCCATCCATAACCTGGGCCATAGTCTTCATATTGCATTAAAACTGGCTTGACTTCCGGATCATCCCTATGCTGAAGTAATGCAGCTGCAAAATTACAGCTTGCTGCGAAACTGAGCAGGGACATCCCCTGGCTTTCCATAAAGAATATTGCTTCATAAGGAGTGAAATATTTTGGGTTGCCTTGTTCATCTCTTTCAATGTCCTTCTTTACATAGATCCTATCATACTTTTCAAAGACATTTCCATCTGCATCAACGCATTGCAGATTTTCAGCCACCAGATAATTTTCATCAAAAGAATAAACTTTAGGAGTGTTATTATAAGGCACTAAACCAGTTTTCGGAACGCATACTTCATCCAATAGATCAACTAAACTTTTTCCAGTCTTCCTATAACCGTTTCCTGTTTTCAATTCCGCAAGAGCAGTTTTCATCTCTTGGCCTTTGCCATAACTTTGTGCTAAAGCAAGAATAGTATGCTCTTCAGAAATCCCTAATGATCTATTTAATTCAACATGACGGCGCGCAAATTCAGAATCGTATTTCTGCGTCATTTTATAAAAAATTCAAAATCACTTATTAGCTTTCCATTCAGCTTCGAACAGCTTGTTGAAGTAATCAACGAAGTGAGGAGCTTCTACCCATACCGCGCAGTCATAACTCTTATGGACTTTCTGGTCATCGGTCAAGAACAATAATATGTCCTTTCCGTCTACCATGCAGAATCTGGCGGTGCAGTTTTTAGTGGTCTTTACGTTAGCGAACTGTGAGACGTTCTTGATCATCTCTTTGTCAGCAGCAGAAGAGGTCAATACTTGCACATTAATTCCGCTTTTGACTGCTTTTTTAAGATGATTCGATAAAAAGTCATATTTTCTTTCCAATCCTGAAGCAGAAGTCATGATAGTGATGTTCTTCTTGGCGTTCTTGATCATGAACTGCATATGCTCGTATACTTTTTCCCGGCCGCGGAACGCACCGGATTTGTCGGTAGGGTCTACTAAAGTGACCCCTTCTGAATGCAATAAGTTAAGCTGTTCCAAAATGTCAGAATCTTTCAGTTCAGAAAGGACTTTGCTGCGATGGTCAGCTTCTTCTGAAACTCTTTTTTTTACCCTTTCAATGACTTCTGAAGGGGATACAGCCAGATATTTTATCGGCTTTCCAACTTTAACAACTATGAATCCTTTCTTTTCCAGTGATTCCAGAACGTCGTATGCCCTGGACCTAGGAACTTTAGAAATGTCAGATAATTCTCCTGCAGAGGATACCCCTCTTGATAATAAGGCGATCCATAATTTTCGCTCGTAGGAGTTCAATCCGAAATCCTTAAGCTTGTCTAAAAATTCTTTTTGAACGATCATGATTGTCAGCCCTCATATCTAAAACATCTACCCCACCTTATGAACCTTAAATTAAGCTAAATTACTTACTTATTGAGCAGAATGAAGCTGGTTTATAAATCTTTCGTCTTTGAGTACTATATAGTAGTTATCAATTGTCAACCGTAAAAAGGTGGTTGTCCTTTACTTTAAATAGGCCGATCCTTGCTCCTGCATCCAGCCAGCCGTGGGCATAATTCAATGCCGCAAAAGCAAGCACTGCATCATGCTTTTTAGCAGAGAAATAATGCGCATCGTCGTAATAACGTGAAGCCATGTCAAAAAAATCAGCGGCCTGCTCTTTTCTGGCAGGATCGAATGCTACCTTAGCCGCTTCCAAGGCCATTTTAGTTATCGAGAAATATTTTTCTAATTTTTCTGTGGTTATAATATTGTTTGAAGAAGCCATGATAAAAAAAATAAAGGATCAATTGGTCCTGGCGGTCTTAGGCCTTCTTACGGTTATCGGAAGGACACCTTGGTCGTATTCCAGCAAAGCGATCTCTATGGTATCGTAATGGATCTTGACCAGATCTTCCTGGCTTAGTTTTACCAAAAAGGGAGCGCCCATGGACAATTGCAAAGCTCTTGAGCCGATCATCCTTGCTTTTTCGTACTTGGTGTATTCGATCTGTTCTTCAGTAGATTCTGTCTTTCGTGCCATCTTTATTGACCTTTAAGAGCTTTGGTAAGCTCTTTTCTTAAAAAGCTTGATTTTTCTAAAGCAAGATCTATCATCGCGCTGATCTCATCGATAGTCAAGGTTACTTCTCCGCCTTTCTGTAATGCTGAGATTGTGCCTTTTGAATCTGATGCTACGGTCAGTCTTGCTTCGTATGCTTTTTCTTCTTCGTTAGTAGGATCTACCAATAAAGCGCCGTTTACCTTATAGACTGTTATCGGCAATGGTTCCTTGACTAAAGGTAATGATTCACTGGTTTTTTGATGATAATCTATCGCGCCGGTTTCCGGATCGACTACTGGATATTTTGCAGATTTAAGAGCTGCCAATGCAGCCAATCCTGCTGCATCCATTAGATTGCCGCCGTCGTTGATGCTTATGATATCAATGATGACAAACCAGGCTTTTTCACCAGGAGTGATGCATAATTTCTTAAGATCGATAGCTTTGGCTTCACGTATGCCTCGATCGACCACTCTTGCCAATTCAACTGCTTTTATGCTCGGTGGACCTGCTTCGAATTCTGGACTGGCAATAGGGGACAATTCTGCATTGACCATTATGCCTCCTTCGTCTGAAGTGTCGTTGTATGGTTTTTCGAGAGACAGCTTAACCCCGGCCATGACGATAGTCTCTCCGATCTGGACTCTGGCAGAACCTTCTGCGGTCCAGGAGATGTTTGTCTCTATCATTATCGGCTGTCTGAATTCAGTTAATGAACGGCCGTCCAATCTTTTGTTCTCTTTAGCTAATTCTGCTATTGTTTCTTTATTGACTATCATTTTTATCCTCGGTATTGAATTTTTCTTTTAAGGCCTTGACCTGTAATTGGTACACTTTTTCTGTCGCTGCTTTCCCAATTTCCAAAGCTTTCAGCAGATCTTGCTTGGATATCTCTCCGTCCATCTGCAGCAAAGATATTTCCTTGCTGTTATGCAGCATAGCTATAGGGATATCAGATACTATGGCAGGATATGCTTCTTCATTGTAATTTAGATCTGCTACTACCATGCCGTCGACCTGGCCTACTGCGACTGAACTTACCATGTCTTTCATGGGTATTCCGGCGTCGGCAAGAGCCATGCATGCTGCAGAGATAGCTGCGCATCTTGTTCCGGCATCAGTCTGTGGAAGTTCCACTATGACATCAACCACTGAATTTGGAAATGCTGATAAGTCGACTACTGGAGCAAGAGCCAATTCCATGACCATGGAAATCTCTTGTGAACGCCTGCTTCTTCCAGGCTTGATCCTTTCACCTGAACCAGAGAAAGGCATCATGGTGTAGTGGCAGCGTAAGATCCCTTTTTTGGGATTGGCCATAAATCTGGGAACTACTTCCCTAGGGCCGTATACAGCTGCGATGGCCCAAGTCTTCCCTATCTTGAATGAAGCTGAGCCATCTGCATTTTTAACAACGCCGGCTTTCGCTTCCATAGGACGAAGCTCGTCAATCTTTCTTCCGTCTAATCGTTTAGTATAAGTCATTTTAGTTGTTCACCCCTAAAATGGTGTTCAAAAATGTAATTTTTGTGTAAGTCATTTTTATTCCCCCAAGAACTTTTCGATCTTTTCAGTCAATCCTTCTAGGTGGGATTTGGCTTCGATGTGTTTTATGGCTTTCTCTGCTTTAAGTTCTCCTTCAGGAGTGCCTTTGATCCATATAAAGCCGTTCTGGCCGACGGTAACTTCACAGCCGGTCTTATCTTTGATCAATGAGATCATGCTTCCCTGCCTTCCTATAACTCTTGGAACTTTTTGACAGTTGATCCTGATTATCCTTCCACCGTTGATCGGATGCAATCCAGGTTCTTTCATGGTCAGATCTATAAGGTTCTGAGTAGTTACGTTGATTATCTTGACTACCGCATAATCGCCTATGGCCAGGATCTGGCTCAAGGGTTCTTCTTTTTTGATGAACCGGTTGGTAGCATCTCTTACATTCAGCATAGCAGAATATGCAGTTCCGGTGTCGAAACGCCATCCGCTGATGGTTATGTCCATAACTCTGGCGATTATCTTGTCTTCCACTCTAGGGACATAAGGCCCTGCTAATGGAGTTATCTTGATGACTCTTCCAGAAACCGACAATAAGCCTAATGCTTTAGAATAGATGTTATCATTTTCCCGATAAGTATAATCTCCGGGAAGGAAATCCATACCTTTTGCCAATGATTCACCTGGAACCACTATAGCTCGTTCTTGTACTAATAGTTCACTCATTTTTGTTGTTTATTCGCGCTTATGATAAGCGTGCGCACGAATACCTCCGTTTCTTTTTTCTCACGCAGTCCTAGGGATTAAAGCTTTATTTAAAAATTTATTGGTTGATTTGGTGATATTTAAAGGATTTAAAAGAATTATACTAAAAAGATATTAAAAAAATAAAAAATACTTACTTCACCAGCTTCTTCAACTCTTCATTGCTGAGCTTGGTAAACCGCTTATCCTCTACCGAGACATAGGCTGCGTCTATCCGGTCAAGGTTGAATTCTGCCTGAAGCAGGTCTTTCAATAAGCTTACACCAAATTTAAGGCCTTCATCGACAGTCATATTAGCCCTATAGCGTTTCTGAAGCTGCGGCTCTATGTCTGCTTCACCTTCTCCTATGACTACTGCTTTATACTGGAAGTACAATCCATATGGTTCGGTAAGGAAAAGTTTCACGCTGCCGTCTTCTTCCACTCCGCCGACTATCAATGATACACCGAAAGGGCGTAATCCGGCTGACTGGGTGCATACCTGTTTTAAGTCGCAGATCTCCTTTACGATAGATAATAGGTCGATCTTGCTGTCATAAGTGACTGCATGCTGCTGCGCTCTCAATTGAGCGCGGTCAACTAAGACCCTGGCATCAGAGATTATACCTGAAGCGGTGACCCCGATGTGGTCATCGATCATAAATAGCTTCTCGATAGCTTCTGGAACCAGAAGCTTGGAATTTATGCGCTTGTCCACTACGAAAACCACTCCGTCCTTACAGGCTATGCCGATGGCAGTAGAGCCCTGCTTGACTGTTTTCTTTGCATATTCTACCTGCAATAATCTGCCGTCAGGAGAAAACATGGTGATGGAACGGTCGTAGCCCATCTTATCAATCATTTGCTGTTGTTTATTATTTTGCATATTTAATCCACCTCTAAAGATACGAACCGGCTTTTTTTAACGTGCCCGATACGGTAATCGATTTGATAATTACCGGAGTGTTTTTAATCTTTTTGTTTAAAATAAGCGCCGTTTTGAGCTCATCGACATAAGTATGATTGACTTTTATGACAAAATGCTGCTTTTTTTCGTTCCATTTCTCTTTGATCAATAAAGGGGAGGCTTTAGCCATACCCAGGTCGCCGAGAAATTTTGCCAACGAATGTTCTATGGCTTCCTGCACTTCGGGCCAGGAAAAACTAGCCTCAGAGATAATGCCGAATACTACATACCTCTTTTTCTGTTTCAGGGATGGAAGCAAGGTCATTTTTTATTCTCGACCAGCTCTATCTTTCCGAATTTCCCGGCAGAGACCTGTTTCTGCTCTTTGAATTCAGAACACCACCCATTTTGGATGTTGATCTTTTGGCCTGCATCAACCAGATCTATCTCATCATTCCAGAGGGTCATGCCGACCTCGCCGCTATCATCTTTTATTTTCGCATTGCATACCCGCCCTTCTTTGCCGAATTTAGCGAAAGTCCTGGGTTCTTCTTTGGAAATAACTTCTACCGTCAGATTAACTTTTCCCTGATTAGCCTGCAGATCCTTGATTTTCATTTTTAATTCCCCCGTTCTAGCCTATCACGCAGCTGAACTATCTGCGGATAATATCTTTCCTGCACTTTTTTAGGCAGCTGCTGATATATTTTGTATACCTGCATATAATTTATTTTCTGTTCCTGCAGGCTTCCGCTATCTGTTCTCTGCAGCAGGGTTTCTATTTCCCTTTCGCTTTGCATATGCTGCTCTATCTGCTCCCGCAAAGAATTCACTCGAGTATAAAAGTTCTGTTTATGCTTCTCAGACAGTTTCATGTACAGGCTGTAGATCTCAAGATAAGAATCTTTTATAGATGCGGCGGATTGAGAATCTATCATGGGAGCGATCTTACGCAATAAGCGGCGAAGCTTGTTGAGAGCTGAAAATTCCCAGGCGACATAGGAGACTACGGCGATTAAAGTAGATATAGTTATAAGAATTATCGCCGCGTTCATATAAGAATCTGAAGCGGATGATAGCGACGAGCTGAATAGAAGATAAGTTATACCGGCTATAGAAACAGCTATGGAAACAAGGAGGACTAAAGACAATAAGGAACCTTTTTTGGAAATTTGACAGCCCATATTTATAATTAATCTCTTATGCTTTATAAAACTTTATTTGTGCCTCTTTGTTGGCTGGTCCAGAATGGAAGAGAAATCCGCCCTGGCCGGCTCTTTCGCCTTTTTCTCGCAGATCATGATAAGGAAAAAGTAACTTAATTTTATCTGACGAATGCCATAGCTCAGAGCCATCTTGGCCAAGCTGGCGGCTTTCTAGACAAGCCCCTCCTTGCATAAGGTTTATAAAAAAGACCCTGACATGAAACTTTGGTGAATGATAATGATCGATGACCTTTTCAGTAAATTGGCGAAACACACCAAAAAATATGTTATAGACAGAGTACCAGACCCTTTTTTAGGAGAAGGGATCACATTTAAGCCGATGAGTGATAGGTTAGTTTTGGCAACAGCAATATTTGATGCTAAGATGCATGCAGAATTAAGCGCCGCCAACATAAATCTGGAATACCTGGCTGCCGGAGGAATCGCAAATTATTATGGTCGAAACCCTTTGCCGAATACCTGTCTTCAGATAGAAATAGTAGGATTTGGAGAATTATCCCCTGAAAGCAGAATGTTGGAATTAAATCTGAAGATGATCTATTTCGCAGGACCAAGGATTATCGCTTCAGATGGATTTAAAATGATGGGCAATAGGCAAAGACATCCGCCCACTACTAATTATAGAAGATAATTTATAGAAGATAATTTTTTCTTATATCTTTTCTGACAATCTCTGGACCAGCTGGCTGATCTTTACCCTTTCCTGCTGGGTCGTTTCTCTGTCTCTGATAGTTACAGCATCATCTTCAAGGCTTTCAAAATCAATAGTTATACAATATCTTACGCCGATCTCATCTGCCCGGGCATACCTTCTGCCTACTGATGCGGCTTCATCATACAAGGAAGGAAATATTTTCTTGAGCAGGAGATATACTTGCTCTGCTTTAGCAGTAACTTCCGGCTTATTCTTCACTAAAGGAAATACTGCACAGAAAAAAGGAGCGGTATTGGAGGAAAGATGCAGGATTATGTTGCAGCGATCTTTGTTATCTTCATAACTAAGGTCTAACAATGAATATACATTGCGGTCTACGCCGAAGGATAGTTCCAATACATGCGGGATAAATTTGCTGCCTGATTCTTCATCAAAGATCTCCATCTTCTGGCCGGACACTTTTTCGTGCCCTTGAAGGTCGTGATCGGTGCGGTAATGCAGTCCGCCAACTTCCGTAAATCCGAACTCTTCCAATTCTATCTCCATGTCAAAATGGAACTTATTGTAAAAGGCGCGTTCTTTATCATCTAATTCGAAAAAGCGAAATTTTTCTTTCGGTATTCCGAGAACATCAAAATAAAATTGCTGGATCTTAGCCATATGATATACATAAAACTTAGGCAAACCAGCTGCGACCAATTCCTGCGCAGTCCTTTCTATTACCTGATTTTTCTGCCGGTCTGAGATCAATAGAGTACGGATCTTGTAGTTTTTGACCAATTCGAATTGCTTGTGCTGGTCAAGTTTTGCCGGATTGAAGAATATCTGCAGTTCCGCTTGGGTGAATTCGCGCTGGCGCAGCATGAAATTTCTGGGAGATATCTCGTTTCGGTATGCTTTTCCCACCACTGCCAATCCTAAAGGCAATTTCTTACGCTGCAATTCATATTGGACCTTAAAATTGACAAATGGAGTCTGCGCAGTTTCAGGACGGAGAAAGCCGCGGTTAGTCTTGCTTATCCCCATCTGCAGCGGAAACATCATGTTCAGGACTGAAACTGGCTTTAATTTCTGGCCGCATTTAGGACAGATAATATGGTGCTTATCTATCAATTCAGTCAATTCTTCTGGAGACAGCCCTTCAGCTCTCTGTTTGGTCTTTGACTGCACAAAGTGATCAGCCCGTTCAGAAAAATCACACTTGGAGCAGTTCACAACAGGATCAGAAAAATTTTCCAGATGGCCGGAAGCGCGGAAGACGTTTTCGTGCATGATATTTGCTCCTTCTATCTCCATAAAATTATCATCCAGGCTTAAGAAATAATTTCTCCATAAGTTCTCGAAGTTGCGTTTTAATTTAGTGCCTAAATGGCCGTAATCATATAACCCGGCCAATCCGCCGTATATTTCAGAAGAAGGATAGACGAAACCTTTTTTCTTGCAGAAAGTTGCCAAATCTTGCGCGGTATGGGCCATGGATATTAATTATGAAGAATTATTATTAAAGGTTTCTGTCCTTCATTGTTTACTGCTGGCCTTATCACTTTCCCTTCAGCCAATCCACTTCTTCATCAGTCAAGCCCAATTCCTGAGCGATAGCAGTACCTGCATTTTTCTGGAAGATCATCTGCATATAAGGGACCTGCTGTTCTGCTACGGAAACTGAAGTATGCGTATTGGCAGCTAATTTCCGGGCGATCTCTTTTTTCTGGGCATTCTTCATCTTAAACTGCCATAACCTTAAAAAACGCATAGTCTGCCGGTAAGTGATGAATTCAGGATTCTTTGCTTCTTTCGCAGAGGATATGCCCGCCGTAAGCAGATCATTGACATAGGCCAGAAATCTCCAGTGCTGTCGGTTCATTATACGGCCCTGAAACACATCTGCACGGGACAGATGTTCATAACCTTTTGCCAAAGCAGTTGCGGTAAGATATTCCTTAGGCATATTCTCATCTATCCAATGGATAACATCCCTCAGTTCTAAGTCAGTATTTTCCAAGGCAGGCAGAGCATTTTCTACCGATGAAGATTTGAAGATGATCATAAGCGCGTTCAGGATTGTTTCAGTCCTTTTTCTATCTGATAATGTTGTTACAGCATCGTATGAGATAGTTTTTTGCGACAGGCAGGTATGCAGGTCCAATATGGCTGCACGCATATCACCATCTGCCCTCCTGGCTAATGAAGATAACGTTTTTTCGTCAAAAGAAAGATTTTCCTGCTCGCATATCCACTGCAGGCAGTGAGCTATAGTACGATACTGCAAAGCATGATATTCAATCACCTGTGAAGATTTCACCAAAGATTTCAATTTTGAATCTTCAACATCATTGGCAGTCAAGATGACCGGGAAAGAGGAATTCTCTATCGCTTTCAGCAGAGCTGGGATACAGCCGCGGTCTGAAACTCCGGAGATATTGTCAACTTCATCTATAAGGACCATCTTAGGAGTGAAGAACAAAGATCTCTGCCCTAAAGCAGAATTCAGGAACTGGGTCATGCTTTCAGCGTTGCGCAAATCAGAAGAGTTCAATTCCAGCACATCATAGCCAAGCTCCTTCGCTAAGGCATAGACGGAAGAAGTTTTTCCGCACCCTATAGGGCCGAGAAGTAAAGCGGCCTTATGCTGCTGCTGTTTATATTGAAGGATAAAGCTGCGCAGCTGTGAGATCGCTAATTGCTGGCCGAAGACCTGCTGGGTGTTCTTAGGCGCATATTGGATGGTATAGAGAGACATGGAAACATTGGATAAGAAGCTTATTTTAAATGTTTTGGCTGAAGAAAACTTATTCACTTCCCCGCGGACAATTGCCTGGCAGTAGGAGAAAAATCTCCCTTTACCGGCGCAGAAGGTAAATATGGATCTGGTTCTATCGATGATCGTTGATAATTAGCCTGAAGAAATGATTCGTATTCACTAAATATATTAAGGCAGATATCTATTTTTTGCGATCCAGATATGTTTTGCAAGAGAGAATATTCCATCGCCAGGTGTCCGCTTTCAACTTTTAATTGTTTATTGTCCACCATATGCCAATAACAGGCCTTGAAAAAAGCAAAAGACATTTTAGGATCGTATCCTTGTTCTTGCAATTGTTTTAAGGCAGGACCATGGAACTGTTTTTCTAATGAGTAATATTTTCCATGCAGGTGAACCTGATTTATGATAGAATCGACAACTAGCTCTAAGGCAGAATATATCTGTTCATCAGAAAGAATTTGGCTTGACATTAAAATTTTCTAAAAATAATGGCTGTTTTTAAACTTTAAGGAAAAGAAGACCCTTATTGATATTTTTTAACATTGATGCCTAAGTCTCTCGGACCGAATGCCAAAGGTAGAAGTTCTTCAATGGTTGCTATAACCACTTTTTCTTTTTTGGTTGTGGCCATAACTATCTCTAAGTTTCTTTCAGAGATTTGAGCAGACTCATATAACATCTGCCTACAGCTTCCACAGGGAGCGGTCACTTCCGTGGTGTCAAAATTTTCCCCCCTGCCGATGATAGCTATTTTATCAAAGACCCTTATTCCCATCGCATTTGCTCTTAATATCGCAGCTCTTTCTGCGCAAATTGTAGAACCATATGCTGCATTTTCTACATTTGAACCCGTAATTATCCTGCCTTCCTGTGATAAAAGAGCCGCTCCAACATAAAAATGAGAATAAGGATTGTATGCTGTGTCCGCCGCTTTTACAGCCTCATCCAATAACCTTCGCTGCACTTCCCCTAATAATTCATACTTCGTCCTTTGCATGTTGTAAGATGAGTCAGAAAATTTAAGTTATGTATTTAAACATTGTGTTTACTGCCAGGGAAAGCAGATGCTGCATCTCCAAAATGTATTTAAATGATCTGCCTCTAAAATAATGATGGTTCAAAATGAAGCTAGGCTTAACATTTTCAGATGTTCTTCTTATCCCTAAAAAGACCCCCCTGCGTTCGCGCGCGGAAGCTGATGTAAAGACCAAATTCACCAGAAACATTTATCTTAACATCCCTTTGGTCAGCTCTAACATGGCTACAGTCACCGAACACAAGATGGCCATCTCCATGGCCCGTGAAGGCGGCTTAGGAGTGATACACCAGTTCAATACTCTCGAAGAACAGGTCGAAGAGGTTAAGAAAGTAAAAAGAAGCACCAGCTATATCATCGACGATCCGATCTGCGTGCAATCTGCAATCACGGTCGGAGAAGCAGCTGCCATAATGAAAACAGAGGGAGTGACCAGCCTTTTAGTGAAGCAGGTAGATGAGCTTATAGGCATATTCACTTCCAGGGATTACCTTTTTGAAGAAAACCTAAACAAAAATATAACTGAAGTGATGACTCCGAAAGACAAATTAGTCACTGCGCCTTACGGAATTGAATTGCGCCGGGCAAAAGAGATATTGCATAAGCACCGCATCGAGAAATTGCCGCTGCTGGAAAACGGAAAATTACGTGGATTGATAACTACAAAAGACCTGCGTAAATTAGAGCAGTGGCCTAACGCTTCCAGAGACAAAAAAGGAAGATTGCTGGTCGGGGCGGCAGTAGGAGTAAAGGATACTATCGAACGCTCAAAGGCATTGATAGACGCCGGAGCTGATGTCATCATATTGGATATAGCTCACTGCCATTCTGAATTGGCCATATTACGCATCAAGGAATTCAAGCAGCATTTTCCTCATATTGACTTGATGGCAGGAAATATCGCGACTGCAGATGCGGCCAAAGACCTGATCGAAGCAGGAGCTGACGGGTTGAAAATAGGCATAGGGCCTTCTGCTGTATGCACGACCAGAATCATGTCAGGAGCAGGAGTTCCGCAGCTGACCGCCATACTGGACGTAGTTTCAGTCGCTAAATGGTATGGGATACCTGTCAGCGCTGATGGGGGTATGCAATTTCCAGGAGATGTGGTTAAAGCGATTTCAGCAGGAGCCAGCACCATCTATTCCGGAAGCTTCTTTGCCGGGACCGATGAAGCGCCAGGATATATTATCTTGAAAGACGGAAAAAGATACAAAAGATATATGGGCAGCGCTTCCTATGACAGCAACCATGAACGTAAAGAAAATGCAGAAGGCAGGAAAGTTAAAGACAAGCTTAACGAAGTATATGTAGAGGGAGTATCAATATTAGTAGATTACAAAGGATCCGTAAATGAGGTCATCAGAGGATTGGTAAAAGGATTGCAGAGCGGCATAAGCTACTGCGGAGCTTTGGACATAAAAGGTATGCAGGAGAATGCTGAATTCATGCAGATCACTTCTGCCGGGTGGGAAGAGAGCAAAAGCAGGGGAGCAAAATTAAGTGAGTGAGCTTCAGGAAGATTTTTCCCATTTCTCCACCGCTCCAGTAACTACTTTAAATATCGGATTTGCTTTAATCTTCATTACTCTCTTTGCAATGCTAAAGGCATCGCAGTCCCTGATTTCAAGCTTTTTCAAAAGATGGTTAAATTCAAAATCTAGCTGGCAGGAGTTTACCGGAATGATCTTTTTCAGTACTAACGGCCGGATTTTAGATCTATCAAATTTATATCCTCTTCTCTTTGATTCTAGAAATATCTGATAGAGATATGCTTTTATAGCTTCCAGCGGATATTTGCTGTTTATAAATCGGATCAGCTGGGGATGTTTGCGATATCCTTTGGTTTTTCCCTGCAATACTTTCATGGCCAGAAGCCCTTCTCTCCAAACTGCTAACAAACCTTTCCGATCCAAGTATGACGGATGAATGCTCCATAGTCTCATAGTTTCACCTATTTAGTATTACTATGGAAATGTTCAAAACTGCGGCAAAAATAACCCAAAGCAGATAAGGAATCAAGAGGTAAGCCGATCTTCTGGAGATCTTATAGAATAAAATTATAGTCAGGAAGATGGAAACTAAAAGCAGGAGTATATCGATAAACGCTGCCAAGGGGTTTTTAAATCCGAAAAAGATTATTGACCAGGATAGATTAAGAGATAATTGTACAAAATAGATGTAGAAAG
>CAYHKV010000012.1:0-14475 GCA_964357125.1 uncultured Methanosarcinales archaeon
GTTTGAGATAATCAAACGGCGTCGCTTTTATCGTTCCTTTGTCATCCACAGAAACACTCCACCCTTTTTTGGCGCCTAAGTTTAAACTATCCTTTTGCACGCCAGATCCAATATTTTCTTTTGTTCTAAGGATGCCTTGTTTTATGTTCGCGCTTGGACCTAAGGAGATAGAATGTACATTTATGCCGAACTCGTTCATGATGGCATCGTGCGCGCGCTCAACGTCCACATCATTTAATTCATCTATTTCATCAAAATTCTTGGCGATCTGTGCTCTGGTAAGCTCTTTTCCCCTTCCGGCATCGATGGCTTTCTTGGCATCTACTTTCTCAGCATATTTCTCAGGAACTTTGCTGAAATCAATACTTTTGTAAGCTGCTTCATCCAGCATATTCCAGTCAAAGGCATCCCAGTTGACATTATCCCAGTTGATCTTGCTCCAATCGCTTATCTGACTCCAGACAACACTGTTATAATCGCCGTTCGCATAATCAAAATTGGCCGGATCAAAAGCTGGCGGCTCTTCTGCGATTACCAGAAGATTATGAAATAATATCACAAATACAAATATTGGCAAAATCTTCAGCTTCATGTCTTATAATCTAAGTATAATAGGTTTATTAATTTAATTCTTATGGCTGCGCAGGAGGCACTTTACAGGTAAAAGTATTGTAAATGGCGCAAGGCTGGCATTCTGAACCGGTCGCTACCGCACACTTAAGTGCTGCTTCTTCAACCATCCAATATGCAGGATCTCCTGGCTGGATGCCTAAGCTTAGTGAACGGTCGTATAAAAGCTGGGCGACTTCAGGTTCTTTTCGCAGAGCTGAAGATTTGCCTTCTATGTAAGTAGAGGATAATTCTGGAAATGTCCTTACCCTTGCCCCTCCGCTGGTGGTGCCTAAATAAGTTATTTTTTCGTCGCCTTCGCCTCCTGTGTCAAAAGAATAAAGATATAACCCAGTGACTTCATGTATGCGGCTTTCTAACTCTTTTGCAAATAAGCTACCTTTGCCACACTTTGGATCTCCTGAACAATCTATCATCACCTGGAGCGCCGGAACTGCTGCAGAAGTGCCCCCATACCGTGCTGCTCTTTCAATATTGTCTAAACGACGTACAATTACCCCTGGATCTTCAGTCTGGAACACTTTATCTTCAATTCCCTTTGTGGTAGGGTCAGCATACAACTGTTCATATATCTTATAGACGGCTTCTTTGTAAAAATCAGTCAGGCCTTTCCGATCTTCTCCTATTTTTAATTGATCTATTTCGTTAGCAGTTATGGTCTGATCTAGGATATGGCTGAATTCATGGCTGATGATTTTACCCGGGTATGAGTCCCTTATGGGTTTTGTCGCAAATGTCGCAGGATCGAGAGCCCGCTCACCAAGATTCATAGTGGGATAAAATCTAGAGTCCGGATCATCAAGATTATCTGTCGGCTGAGCAAAAGCATTATTATAGGTTCCAAATTTTATTTCTTTTACAAATTTTTCAACGCCACCTTTACCCATAAAACGATCTGTCAATTGGGCCATATTAGGAGTGATCTCTGTGTATTCATAAGCAGTACAATAAGGGCCTATACATGAACCGGTACTGACTTTAAAGGGCATCTGCGGATATTTCTGCTTTAAGTCTGCGACCGTCTTCATCATATTTGGCTCCAATCCTGTTGAAAGACCGTCGCGATCGCCGCTCATGTAGCTTACTTTTTGATTATAAAAACCCATATATTTGTTTGAAGAACCGATGACAACCTCATCAGGAGTTGAAGCGATCTTAACTAAAATAGGTACGCTATTCCTAGTATCTATCATCAAACCTTCGTACTGTTTTTTTTCTTTTGAAAATAAATCCGGTGAAAACGCATCCGGCGGATTGATTCCTAGAATTCCTTCTCCGACTCTGACCAGCATATCCCTGCCAGTCCTGATTTCTACGACACCGCTTCCGCTTTGTGTAAGTGAAGGAATCTCCCCTTTATTAGTTCTGGACTCTACGTCCGCCTGCGCGCCGGGAGAGACGGTTATCTTTAAGGTATCCCTATCGTCAGCGACTAATGTCGACGAAACTCCTGATTCAGGACCATACACAAATAATTCAGGACTATAAGCTCTTTTGACCATGTTAAATAATCTGTTTCCCGGCTGAGGGATGACGGTTATTTCTTCATCTACGCTGTTGATGACCATGCGGGTGGTAACTTCTTCACCGGATCTGAACCCTAATCTTTCCATCTGCGCTTTTATTTCATCACTATCAAAAACTTGCTGGCCTTTCACTAGCTGGATATAATTTCCCTGCGGGTTGTCAATCTGGCCTAGATAGATGTTGATATCTTTCTTAGCTTCAACTTCAAATCCGTTGGTATCCAGGATTGAATCAAATTGCGCAGTATCTCCTTCTCTTACATACATCTGTTTTCCGTTAAAACTAGCCCCTTCGACAGTTATTTTTTGATCGGCCGAAGAAAGGAACGATACTTTTTCATCGACAGTGAAATGGTCTTCTGTCGATATCTGACCGTCGGTTATTTCTGTATTTACCACTTCGCCTTTACTGAAATCTAAATAAGCAGGAGTGGCATAAATAACCCCATCGTCGTCAACTCTGATTTTCCACCCGCCTTTTAAACCTAATTCCAAACTATCTATCTTATTTTTAGAAACGGGGTCGTCCTGAGTGATCAATATTCCGTTCCTGATTTTTGCGCTGGGGCCTAAAGAATAGACATCTCTTAAATGGTATTTATCTTTGATCGCGGTTTCTGCTGCAGAGGAATCAACCTGCGCCGATAGGTCATCGATCTCTTCAAAATTTGCGCCGATTATATTGGAAGGCAGATCTTTTCCCCTTCCGGCATCGATAGCTTTCTTAGCATCTACTTTCTCTGCATATTTCTCAGGAACTTTGCTGAAATCAATACTTTTGTAAGCTGCTTCATCCAGCATATTCCAGTCAAAGGTATCCCAGTTGACCTTATCCCAGTTGATCTTGCTCCAATCGCTTATCTGGCTCCAGACGATAGTATTGTAATCGCCGTTCTGGTAATCAAAACTGTTGGGATCAAATTGCTGAGCCTCATCTGCTATCGCAAGAATGCTATGTAAAAATATTATGATTACAATTCCCAAAATTAATTTAGTTTTCAGCTTCATATCTTACCGCAAACCGTAATTTATAATTCTCTTCTCCGATCAGATAATTTTGGTCTTCCAATTCATAGACATAAGTATTGTTATAAACCGGAAGAACAACAATTACTACCTCATTTTCAGCCGCTTTTGAGGAGAAGCAGCTTACGCAGATTTCTTTTCCTTGCTGTGTTTTTGCGACTTCTCTTGCCAACTGCATATCTTTATTGAAACTCACGGAGGAAATCTCTGCGGCAAAATCATTTACGCTTTTTTCTGTCCCGCTTATCTTCATATTGATGGGCATCTTAGTAGCTATCAATACCTTTTCAGGGGTAAGTGTAACCAGCGATGATGGCTCTTGAGCAGTTATCAGATAGCCTTGTTTTTTCAGGGACTGGAAATCATTCAGGCAGATGAATAATAAGGAATCAACGTATTTACCTAATTCTTCCGCAAGAATCCTATCCTGGGGAAAGGTATCTTTGCCATTGACGGAATAATAAGCAACATTTTCATTTAATTCGGTAGTTGAGCTGCTGGGAAGCAAGAAATAACCGCCGTTCCTGCTGTTTTCAAGAATTCCCTGATTAAGTGTTTTTATAAGACAGCTTTCTACCAGACTGCTGACGATAGCAGATTGCTTGCCTGTCCCTTCGACAGCTTTTTCTCCAGAAGGCTTGGAAAGGGCATATTTATACTGAAAAAAGACTAATGCTCCTGCTAAAAGAAGCATGCCTATGATTATAAAAATAACTATCTGGCCTCTTTTGTCCATCCTTATCGATTTAAATAAAAGGAGTATTTAAAGATAACGATTACCGGATGGATATAAAAATATGAAGAAAAAAAGATTAACTGATAAATCATTCAAAGAAAGTCCTTCTGCCGCCTTTCTTGAATTTCTTCTGCAGTTCATTCCTGGCGTTGTCAAAGGTCTTATGCAAAGCAGTCTCGACCCGCCAATCATACTCCGTAGCAGTTATGACCTGCCCAGGATATTCTATCCTTAAGGATACAGAATATTTTCTTTCTCTGTCACTTTTGGTATATCCTTTAAGATGGATTACTAGGGAAAAATCATTATGCAATGCTCTCTGCAATTTAAAAGCGTTATTGGAAGCGATCTTTTTTATGTATTCTTTTTGTGAAGGGACCAGACCTGCTTCATTCAACCCTACAAAACGGATGTTGAAATTCTCAGGGATCTTTAAGCTGCCGATAAGTTTTAGTATGCTCTTCAAGTTCAGCAAGCCGGTTACATTCTTCCCATTCATGACTACAAGGCTGGATACATTTTCTTTTTTCATCTGCATCACTGCGTCGTAAAGGCTGCTGTCTTTGCTTACGCTGGCGATATTCTGATTGGTGCTGAAAGAGCTTATCGGCATGACCGCAAGATTAGGCCGGTTAGCTTCCGAACTTTTTGATCCACCGCCCATCTTAGTGAATTTTACTGAAAATTCGCGGTCAGGAGCAGATAAGAGATATCTCTGCAGCAGATCATGGAAACTTACTATTCCGTATAATTTTCCGCCTTCAAATACCGGCACCTGATCTACTCTTTGCTTATACATGGTTTCCATAGCTGAAGAGACGGTGTCTTCTTTTTTCAAAGCTTTAGGCTTGACCAGCTTTACATCCGATACTTTGTAAGATTTCGTTTCCGGCAGTTCTACTGCTAAGCCGGCCAGATCCAATGCGCTCAGCACACCGACTATTTTTTTATCGCTTTCTACCGGCAGGAAATCTACATCGCTTTGATGCATAGCATAGGCAGTCTCAATTATATCATCGTGTTCATTGATTATGGGAGTATGATGGATATGGTTTCCAACTTTAGCTATAGAAGCATCAAACCTGGAACGCAGAAGGCGTTTCTTTTCTATAACTCCAACGTATTTATTTTTCTTGAATACCAATCCCTGGCGCTCTTTATTTTTTTTAAGCTGCCCTATCATTTCCGAAAGAGCCTGTTCAGAATCAAAAGTAAGAAATTCAGATTTAATCGCCGGAGTTATTTCCATCTAATCCACCTCTTGTAATCAGTAGAGGTTTACCATTATTTAAACTCTTCTATTTCTGATTAATTTTTAGGGTAGATAGAAGTTTATTTAAGAAGTTTATTTAAGAAGTTTATTTAAGAAGTTTATTTAAGAGGTTCATCTAATAAATTTACGGCTTTTTGGGCTGAGCACCATGCGTTTGAATATTATCGGTGAAATGATAGTAGTCAATAAGGCCATCAATACTAATGAGGTAAATATGGCTGGAGTAATAATTCCTGCTTTTAATGCCAGGGTAGCTATACCTAATTCTACATCTCCTTTAGGGGTCAGTCCGAAACCAGTCACGATGCCTTCACGGAAAGAGCCGCCACGGAGCATGATAGCAAGGGTCGTCCCTCCGACAGTTCCGATGATGGCGATGATTATAAGTACACTGACAAAAAAGAATTCAGTCACCCCAAAACTGCCCACATCAGTATTTAGTCCGACCCATACAAAGAACAAAGGGATCAGAAAGCCAAAAGCGATTATGTGTATAGATCTTGCGATGTCATGCTCTTCCCAATCAGGAATAGTAACATCTTTGTAAATAGTCTGGCGCACTATCATGCCGGCAATCATCGCGCCGATCAGAGTGCCTAAACCAAAAAATTCAGATAACGAAGCGATAGCCAACACGATCAGCAATGACCAAGTGAATCTGGCGGTGCTGGATTTTTCTTGATCGAAAAATTTGAGTGTAAATGGGATCAGCCACAACCGCACTACTATCAAAATCAAAATGAAACAAAGGATCCCGATAAATAATCCGATCAAAGAGAGGTTGGAGATGGCAACCTGAAATAATGAGAGAATTATGCTTACTAAGATCAATTCGGCTACATCGTCTACTGCGCCTGCGCTGATGATGGTATTCCCCAGTTTGGAACGCACCATCTTTAATTCTTCTAAAAAATCTAAGGATACTGATTGTGCGCTTACTGATAAAGCGACGCTTATCAGCAGGCTTATGACCATATTGAAATGGAACAGAAATCTCATAACCAAGAAACCCGCTATGAAAGGGATCGTAGTATTGAAAAGTGATATCAACAGCGATTTCTTGATGTTCTTGGTGAAAGCCCGCAGATTTGTTTCCAGACCGGCATAATAAAATAATAATAAGATGCCTAAATTAGCTAAAAACGAGATAACATCGATGCTTTCAGGAGTAAGAAAGAAAGATTTCAGAAAACCTATGCTTAGTATAAGGCCTGCGCCTACCTGACCGATCACTCTGGGAAGCCCAAAAATCTTACGAAATGCTTCCCCAAGCAGGTATGCCAGCAAAAGGTACAATAAAACAGTTACAAAGGAAGACACCATCTTTTTATAGAAGGATTCTTTTTTTCTTTTTTAAGGTTTCTAATATTCCCGGGTAGAGAAAACATTAAATACCTCGCTTTTGCGAAGAAGGCAGGAAATGACCACATCAACCAGGGGCATCAAAGCAGGACTCCAGCCAGGATCATTGATCCACATCGGGAAGGCAAACAGGAACATACCTAAAATATATCTCATCGACTACGATAAGGATTCTGTCCAGGAAAGAAGCATCAAGAAAGTGGAGGAATGTTTCCCCTTCAAAAGAAAAAAATCTGTAACTTGGATAAATATCGACGGAATCCATGACCCGACGATCATCGGAGACCTGGGAAAACATTTTGGTTTTCATTCGCTTTTGCTTGAAGACATAATGAATACTGAGCAGAGGCCGAAAACTGATGATTTCGGCAACCATATCTTCATAATCTTAAAGATGCTTACTTATAACGAAACTGAGAAAAAAGTAGATACTGAACAGATAAGCTTGATATTAGGCCATAATTTTGTAATTTCATTCCAGGAAAAAGAAGGAGACATATTTGACCCCGTACGGAAAAGAATCCGTGAAAATAAAGGCAGGATCAGGAAGATGGGGACTGATTATCTGGCCTATTCATTGATCGATACTATCGTTGACCATTATTTTATAGTTTTAGAAAAATTAGATGAAAGGATCGAAGAGCTGGAAGAGCAGGCGATAACTAATCCCACTACCGGATCGATAAAATTATTACATAAATTACGAGGAGAGATGATCTCTTTACGGAAATCCATCTGGCCGCTGAGGGAAGTAGTAAGCGGGATGCTGCGATCAGGATCATCGCTGATCTCAAAAAACACTTCCATCTACCTGCGTGACGTTTACGATCATACTGTGCAGGTCATGGATACTGTAGAGACTTTCAGGGACATACTTGCGGGCATGCTGGAAGTGTGCTTGTACAATCTCAACAACAAGATGAATGACATCATGAAGATATTGACCTTTGTAGGAGCTATATTCATGCCCTTATCTTTCATCACCGGCATTTACGGGATGAACTTCACATTCATGCCCCTTCTGGAATGGCGTTACGGCTATATCGCAACTTTAATTGGGATGTTATGTATCGTAATAGTGATGCTGTGGTATTTCTATAAGAAGAGATGGATCTGAGCATGTAATTAACGTATTGAGATTAAACAGATTTATCCGCAACCTTTTTAAATGAATCTCTAAATAGACCATTGATCAGCGATGTGGGTAATGGCTTACCTGAAGCTGACGAAAGAGTAACTAAAAAATAACCTAAACTAGGCAAATGGAGGCCAAATAAAATGAGCTTATACAAACAGATAAGAAAATCTTGGACTGATCCAAGAGAAAATATACCAGAGTTGTGGCGCGAAAGACTGATCCTCTGGAAACAAGAGCCAGTCACAGTCAAATTAGAACACCCAACCAGGCTCGACAGAGCAAGATCTTTGGGATTTAAAGCTAAACAAGGATTTATCGTTGTCAGGCAGCGAGTTATGCGCGGCGGACACACCAGACCTCAGATCAAAGGCGGAAGACGCCCTAAACGATTCGGCATAAGACTTTCTTTACGTAAAAATTACCAGCAGATCGCTGAAGAACGGGCTCAGAAGAAATACCTGAACTTGGTAGTCTTGAACTCTTATTGGGTAGCAGAAGACGGCAAGCACGCCTGGTATGAAGTGATCCTGGTCGATCCGGAACATCCGGTAATAAAATCTGATTCAAAAATAAACTGGATCTGCGCTCAGAAAAACAGAAGCAGAGTATTCCATGGAGTAACTTCCGCAGGCAAGCGTGGAAGAGGCATGGGCGGTAAAGGCCAAGGTTACGAAAAAGCCAGGCCTGGAAGACGCGCGCACATAAGGACGCAATAAAACCGTTTTTGTTTTTTCTTTTTTTAGATTTTATTTCTGATTGATTGAACAACAAAAAAGGAATATTAGGATTAATTAGGTCATAAATTAGAACAAAAGTTATTTAAAGTAGGAAATAATAGAGGGCATATGAATACGGAAAAAGCACAGAAGCACTTAGAAGAAGTTACTGAACATATACTTAATGGAGTGAATAAAGAAATTGAAGAACTTGCAAAGGTTTCTACAGTTAATGAATTTGATAAATCCATAAATAGAGTATTATCAAGGAAGTAATTTTGAAAACCAATCAGCAATCCCTAAAATTTCCAGAACAGTTTTCACGTTTTCTTTGTTAATCATTCCTTTTTTCTCTTGAATATATTTTATAATTTCATCTTTTCTAAAAGTCATATTTGCAATTTCTTTTTCTATGCCTTTAACCATCATTTGCGTTTTTGCAATAAGATCTTTTTCTTCAATCCAATAATTCTCAGGAATTGGAACATTTGTTCTCTTTAAATGAATTTGTTCTCTTTCGATTTGTTGATTCATTTTTTCTAGAGCATACTTAAAATCTACAAGGTGTTTTGCTATGACATTGTGAATTTCCCTAATCACTTCTAAATCTTTACGGGAGATTTCTTTACGGTTTGAAAAAATTAGCTCTTTAAGAAAAATTTTCTCCATTAGCTTTTGCATATTAATTGTATATGCATAGAATTCTGGAAGAATATAATTTAACCTCATCATCCTAAAATAGAATAAATAAGTTTTAGAATACCAATATTTTTTATCTTCATATTCTAATTTTCCATTTAAGAAGTTAGTTAATGTGAAAGAGGTCTCATTTTTTATTATAACAAAATTGATTATTCTTTTAATTACATTAACAGAATTATCTTCTTGAAAGTATTCATCAGGAATTTCAAAAAACACATCCCTTAATTCTTCCTTAAGGACATTCAAATCGATAGGGGTTTTCCCTACGTATTTTGAAAATAGTGGAAAATTTGTTTCAATAAAATCTTTGAAGAGGTTATCTTCAACAAAATCGGTACTTTTTATAGAATTTAAGATCAACTCCATTTTTTCAGTAGAATCAATTTCAATAATATTCTCTCCTAATGGAGTTATTGGATTATGATTATCTGCGGGGATCTGTTTAAGGTATTTGTTTAAGTTTTCTATGTAATATATTTTGCTCATAACAAGCCAATTTTATTTTGCTCGTTTAAAAATATTCCCTTACAAAAGCATGTAGAAGGCATTATAGTTCATAATATAATCTCTACTTTGCTTATAGGGGTAATTAACCTTATCAAAACAACCTTACAGCCCACCAAAAAACTACTTTTATAAACCCTTTTTGTTTCCTTCCCCTGATGGGTTTGAAAAAAGAGGTAAGCAGAGGAACTATTCGTATCGCTGTCAAAGATTTTCTGCCTTATGAAAAAACAGCCTCTTCCTGGAAGAAATCAAAAAAACAATTCCCTGAAGCTTTAGAGGTCATCAAGCTTTTCAAGGCGTATAAAAGTTTTAAGGTTCTTATTGACACTAAAGAGCCGCGGTTCCTGAAAGGGCAATTGTCGAAAGACGGGCAGATACAAGGAGCAAGGATATGCCAGCTGCCGAATGGTAAAATGCTGGATAAGGCTTTTTCTTTGTTTTCAAAAGAGCTGACCATCCACGACCAGGATTCTGACGATCATTGGGATATCCTGTTCAAAAATAAAGGGGGCACATATGCTTATGGCTATACTTTAGATAAAAAAGAAAGGAACAGAAGCCTGAAATATCAAAAAGTCAGGGAATTTGAAAAAGTGTACCGAAAACTTTCACATAGAGTATCTTTAGCATTACGCGATACTAATGATCTGTTAGCGTTACCCATGTATACCTTATTGAAGACCAGGATGAGGATAGGCAACGAGATATATTATCGGGTGAATAAGCATAAAGGGCTGACTACGCTGAAGAAAAAAGACATAACCGTCTCCAGAAACAATGTGACTTTCAACTATATAGGAAAAGACGGAGTGCCTTCCAGGATCGAACAGCATTTCCCCGGTTCTTATGTAAATAGGATGCGCAAGCATCTTGCCTCTCTGAAGCCCAATGATTTTGTATTTTCTTCGAAAAACGGAAGGCCCTTGCGCGATGAGCAGTTCAAGAAAGCGTTCAAAAGATATTGCGGAAAAGAATTCTTTCCGCACATCATAAGGTCGCATCATGCTACCATGCGGGTAAAAGAATTCCTGAAAGGAAAGAGAACTATCAACAAAGAGGAGATGAAATCTTTATTTCTGTCAGTAGCTTCTGATCTGGGGCATAAGCGATTCGTGAAAAAAGAACGGGCTTGGAAGGACAGTTATACAGTTACCTTAAATCATTACATCGAACCGGCACTGGTAGAACAAGTAAAGGCCAGGGTGCGATGATGAAGTTGAAAATTATAATTTTTATTGCCGTGTTTATGTTACTTATATCCTGCAAGCCTGAAGACGCAGTGATAGAAGATAATATTTCTATACAGATCAATGAGACCAAAGTTATTGAAACTGGCTGCGCTGCCCATTGGGAATGCGTAAGTGATGATTACAAAGCATACCAGCTTGAAAACTGCACCTGGAGCAGCTCAACTAAATGCGAAAGAGGATGCATCAATGGAACCTGCAAAGCCGCAGAAGTATGCACTGTCGGCTTCAAGTGCATCGATGATGACAGATACGGCTATCGGAAGGAAGACTGTTCTTTCATCAATAAGAAAAGCTGTGAAGGGGGATGTGTAGATAATAAATGTTTAGAGAAAACAGCAAATACAACTCAATCTGCTGCCCCAGTCAATTCTTATGCGCAGGAGAATCAAGAAGAAGAACCAACTGAAACTCAAAGAACAATCCGCACCATACAATTGGGCGAACAGCAGGAGATAGACATCGAAGGGCAGACTCACGTTATCCAAATATATGATCTTGAACCAGATAAGGTAATTATTAGCGTTGACGGAGAAAAGAGCGATTGGCTGTCGCAAGGAGACAGCTATCCTTATAATAACATAGGAGCCACTTTTAGGATAGAAGCGATATTGTTTCAGGCTTACGGGGTTAAGGCGATTGATTATTCTTTCAGCTAACACCGGACAAAATAAAACTGGACTGCATACACAGAATACATCTTCTCTTTTCCGTCTTCATCCCGGATAATCTTCTGAGTACCACCATTAAATTCAGAAGCGACATAGGCATTGGCAAGCAACGGAATAGAGAGAGACCTCTTTTTTGCCCCTTCTTCCAAAACTTTAGCGACACCAAAAGCTGAATTTTCTACAACTATCGTCCTAATCTTCTCTACGGGATAAACATTTCCCCCCTTTAGGAGAGTGCCATCAGCCCTAAAGAATTGACTAAATCCTCCCTGTGTCAATTGCTCTAATTTATCCATAGAGATTTTACAGCTCAGAGATTTATAAGATTTATGGTGTTTTAATAATCATCTAGGCTAGGTTTATAAATAAACCATCTCTGGAAGAACCATGAAGAAACTGGCTTTCTTATTATTGATATTATTTTTAACTGGTTGCGCTGGCGGAAAAGCAGTACAACAAGAACCACTTATTTATGATGATGGAAGCATAGAAGTTTATTTCTGCCCTGCACAGGATTGTGAAAGCAGATTGTTGTCTTTCATGGATTCTGCTAAAAGTTCATTGCACTGCGCATTTTATGACATCGGATTGAAATCGGTCCAGCAGAAATTATTGGAGAAAAGTAAGGAAGTGGAAGTGTTTGTAGTAACTGATGATGATTATTATAAAAAATTTAATGCTTCTTTTGTAAAGAAAGATTCTTACGGGCTGATGCACAATAAATTTTGTATCGTAGATGGGATGAAGGTTGTGAGTGGTTCCATGAACCCTACCGATAATGATGCCTTCAAGAACAATAATAATCTACTGATAATTGATTCTAAAGTGATAGCTGATAATTATGAAGATGAATTTCAGGAGTTATTTAACGGAGAGTTCAAGAAAGGGATTAAAGTGATAAATCCGAAAGTCATTCTTGATGGCATCAGGGTTGAGACTTACTTCTGCCCTGAAGATGACTGTGCTTACCATGTACAGCAAGAGTTGAAAAAAGCTACTGAGTCTGTTTATTTTATGACTTTTTCATTCACGCATCAGGGAATAGCTAACGAATTATTGCTTAAGAATCTTGACGGATTGGAAGTGAAAGGAGTTATGGAAGTGCGGCAGATCAGCGAATATTCGCAGTTTGACAGATTATTACAGAATGGCATTTCGGTGTTACGGGATGGAAACAAGAACACTATGCATCATAAAGTATGGCTGATAGATACTACATGCGTGATTACAGGAAGCATGAACCCAACCAACAATGGTGATACTAAGAATGACGAGAACCTTTTAATAATTTGCGATGAAGAAATAGCTAAACAATTTAAAGAAGAATTTGATAGGATTTACGCAGAAGCTCAAAAAACAACATAATCTGCCGTTACTTTCTTAGAAATCTCAGACCAAATCAAAACTGACACACATAGGCGTCACAAACGCCTAAATGGAAGTAAGTATATAAAATTTGTTTAGATTTGTCAAGAAAGTGGTGATTTCATGGTAAGGCCTCACAAGCATAGCCATCTCCATCTCTGTCTAAATGATGTGGATCATAACTTGGCCCACCAGAGCTTTCAAAGACTTTTTGAGCTTCTGCATGGGTATCAAAATCAGCACAATCAAATAAATTATTGGGATCTTCTGAGGAATCATAATCTGCTCCATACAAATCTTCATATTCATACTGGTCATACATCATATCCTGATATTGTATTTCTCTTAATAGATCATCCTGCCTTTGCTGTTCCCGAAGATCTTCCTGTTTCCAATCTTCCTGCTGTTGTTGCCACCGAAGATCATCCAGCCTCCACTGTTCCTCGAGGTCATCTTGAAGCATCTGGGAATATCGCTGTTCCTCAAGCTTGTCCTGCTGGGATTCCAGCCTTTCCTCTTCATAAATTTGATCATACATCATGTCTTCATACACTTCCCCTTCATAAATTTCAAGTATAAATACAGAAAAAAGAATTACCCAAAAAGTTCCCCATTGTTTACTTTTGCTTGTTAGAAGATTATAAAAGAAAATTATCACTAACGCGGGAAATAAAACTAACTTTACAATTAATAAGATCATTAATGTTTCTAATGCCATTTTACTCGTGTATTACTCGCCTAACTATATATTACTTTATAAGTATTATGGTTAAATGACTCTTTATGATGATGTTAGCTTTATAGTAAGAGCTAAGAACCGAAAAGCTGTATTTAAGAGCCTTATGGAACCAAAAACTCCAAGCCAGCTTTCTAAGGAGATAGGTATAAATCTAGGCTTTGTAAGTAATATCTTAATTGAATTGCAGGAAAGGAAACTAGTAGAATGTTTAAGCCCAAATGAGAAAAGGCACAGATTTTACAAGGTTACTAAAAAAGGTAAAGGGCTGTTGAAGAAGATTTCTTAGGTACAACGACCCCTCAGAAGCTTTTGATTTTGTTTATATTTTTAAAAAATTTCTGCGAGATCCTACACACAACTAATTAAACCCATTCAAGACTCGCACAATATAAAATCAATCATACATACATCACGTCGGGGTTGGGCCCCCGAATATACTAGCAAGAACAAGCACCAGCAACAACTCAGTTTCCCACACACAGATTTTATGGATTATCGAATGTCGGCTGAAGAGGGGCGAAGGAACGACCCCCTCGGAAGCAGTAGTCGTCAGGGTTGGGTCCCTGAATATCAATAGTCCCCCTTTGATAAGGGGGTAGGGGGATAGAACTATACGGCAAGCACACGTCGTCCAGCGTCAACACGTCGTAGAACGTAATGGGGGCGGAGTGAAGATATGGGACTACGTGTCCGTCCAGCTATACGAATTATAATTGGGTGGGGTTGCTGGTCGCCATTTTGCGCCAGTGGATGAGGTAAGAGCGAAGCCCTCATCCCCCCACCCTTTTATATTTGGATGGCTGGATTCCGAGGATATTATAACTAGACGCAGGAACT
>CAYHKV010000013.1:0-13605 GCA_964357125.1 uncultured Methanosarcinales archaeon
ATATCCTTGTAGTTGAGAAACAACTTCTTTATTTCTTACATATGTGTCAAATGTATTGCCTCTAAGTAACCATCCATCTAATGGGCTAGTGACATCGCTAGAACCGGTAAGGTAGTGTGGATATTTTTTACCATATACAGCATGATAATCTCGTACACCAGCTAAGATATCTTCATCAGCATGGCGAAGGGCATGATCTACGCTGGGATGCTCACCATATCCTTTTAAAACATCACCAAGTTTAATACTAACAACTCTTAATCCTCCTCCGGAACGGAAACCATGGATCTTATGACCTTGCTGTAATGCTTTTTCAATGCCTGTTAATGGAGAATTATCTTTGATCAGCTGTTCCACCGCCCTTTCATTTTCTAACAATGGTTCCTCTCTTCTTTGATAAGTCATTTTTCAACCTCCTATTTTAGCTTATAATTATTTAAAATTTAAAAAATATTTAAAAAATAAAAAATAAGAAGTTTTACCTTCTCTTCTTGATGGTCAATACTACCAAGCCAAGAACAGCGGCGATCCCTAAAAGGACTACCAATGCTCCTAACAACAAGCTGTATTCTTCGCTTTCCCTGAAGGAAGCTTTTACAACATTTTGTTCTTTAGCGTTAGCGTATTGGGCCAGCTTCTGCTGAAGTTCTGCGCTCAACTGGTCGTTAGCGTAAGTTCCTGTACCAGTAGCGGCAGTAGCAGTTCCGCAGCCTTTTACTTGAAGCTTAACTTCTTCTGAATCAAGCACATCATCGTTGTCATCAACGGCTTCTACCAATAAAGTATAAGTGCCTGCGACAGCGTCAGCTGCATCTATGGTGAAGGTAGCTTCGTAATCATTGTCGCTGCCAGAGTAGTCATCAAGATCTATATTGGACTTGCTGGAATCGATGTTCAGATCTTTGTTTGATACTTTAAGCACCAAATTGTTTTGGCTGTTGTCGCCTAAGTTCTTGATGGCGACTTCTAAAGTAGTGGTGGCTGCACAGGTAAGCTGTTCATTGATCAGATCGGCTTTGTTGATGACTACGCTATCATCATCGTGGTTTATGTCTGTGGTTTGAGTGTAGGTAACAACGCGGTCGTTTCCGTCAACTTCGCCTTCAACGGTTATCTTCAAAGTATATTGGTTGTCTTCAAGATCTTCATCCTGGAGGTCAAGTTCAACTTTAACGTCTTCTAATAAATCGCCGTTGTTTAAGTCGTCTTCTAAATCAAGAGTTTCAGTAACTACTTCGTCATCTTGGTCATCAAGAAGGTCTACAGTCACCTTTATATTTTTAAGATCCTTGCTGTATTCGTTCTTAAGATCAAAAGTAATCTTATTAGTTTCCGATAAGGAAAGGTCTCCAGTATCATCGTTGTTTACTTCTACGTTGGAAATCTTCAACAGATTTACTGGAACTATGCTGATGGTAACTTCTTTGACTACTGGGGTGCTGTTAGCGTCAGTACCGGTCACTTTAAGTTTTCCGATAGCTCCGCCGTCTTCATCTTCAGGTACGTCAAGCTGGATAGTTACGGTTGCCGGTTCACCAGCGTCAAGAGTCTGTTCCTGAACGGATAATCCATCAGTAAATACAGCTCCGTATTTGCTGGCGACGCCTACAAATTCAACAGCTACGCCTGTCAATTGTTCGGATGAACCGATATTCTTGATAGTAACCTGTTTAGTCTGGTCATCTGCGCCTAATTCAACATCTGCGAAAACTATTTCAGATACGCTGAATCCAGCAGGATTGTCTGCGACTTCTACAGCCCATTGTTTTGGGATCGGAAGAGATGGATCTGCTCCGCTGACGGTAACTTTTACGGTATGCTGACCTAAACTTAAACCAAGAGCAGTCGGGTCTAAAACGAATGTATCTGTAGTTTCAGGCTGCACATCATTTCCTACTTTCCATTCGTAGGTTAAAGCCAAGTTTTGTGGATTGTTCATATCCACGCTGAATTCCTGAGTGGCCTGTTTGTCTACAACAACTGATCCCTGTGAAGGGGAGGCAGAAGCGATGCTCACTGCGCAGTCGGTTCCGGAGATAGTTACTGTTTTGGAACGCTGTATCCAATCAAACCAATAATGAGCAGTTACAGTAAGGACGTTTTGCCCATTTGAAAGGTCATTTTCAGAAATAAAAAATTGGTTATAAGCCAAATTTTCATTTTTTAGGACGGTCAGTTCTTGTGATTCTAGATCTATGGATCCGCCTTCTACTGTTATCAGAACATCATCTTCATCGGTATTTCCGATGTTTGATAATTCGATAGTTAGGGTGGTGGACTGTCCACAGGTAAGGGTGTTGTCATCAAAAGTTAAATTGGAGATTATGATATCGTGAAGGTCTTGGTTGATCTTCATATTAAAATT
The DNA here is from genome assembly GCA_964357125.1 of uncultured Methanosarcinales archaeon. Taxonomy (GTDB): domain Archaea; phylum Nanobdellota; class Nanobdellia; order Woesearchaeales; family GW2011-AR9; genus JACPIL01. Next base: position 2,366 of record CAYHKV010000013.1, read on the forward strand.
GAAAACATCTTCTACATTGTTTTGGTTCCAATCTTCTCCGGTAACTTTTATTTCTGCCGGATAAAGGCCTTCTACTTCATCAAGAGAAACTACGCCGCTAAAGGTTAATTCTCCGATTTCGCCAGCACCAAGGTTAAAAGTGTTTGAAGTGAACTCCTGATCTAGGAAAGTAGTAAGTTTTCCTGTTATCCCCGCGATAGGTTCAGTATCATTGTTCTTTACAGTGACTTTTACCACTATCTCTTGTAATGGTTTCAAATCAGATGAATCTTCTAATTCGTTTACAACAACGTTGTTTACTTTAACATTGGTGATCTCCAATAAATAATCAGCTGGAACTGCTAATGCACTTCCTAGAGTGATGGCCAATGCGATCATTACAAAGATCGCCAATACAATGTTTTTTGCTTTCATTTTTTCCTAACCTCGCGTTTTGAATCTAATTTTTTTAACACTCTCTAAACAATCTTATTATCTGAATAACATGGCTATAAGCAATATGACCAGTACTGCTACCGCGATTATCGCTATAAGCAATACTGCCATGATGTAATCGGATGCATCGTAATCAAGGCTTTCTGTAGTTTTAACAGCAGCCGAATTTCCAACAGTGCTTTTTACTGCTTCAGTATCATTATCTATTTCTGTTTCATTATTGTCTGCAAGAGGATCTTCAACATCAGTCTCTTCCTGAACGATCGGCTGAGAGCCGCAATCTTTAACTATATTCAGAGGTATCTGTTCCATATCTCTGGCCTGATCGTTGTTTACATAAGTGGTCACATCTAAATAATAGGTTTTTACTTTTGGGCTGTCAAGGTCAAAATTGAATATTTTTTTCCAGCTGTTCTGTTCTTTGTTCTGCGGCTGTAACTTTATGTCGCGGACATTAGCATTTATGCCCAACTCTTCGTTTACTATGGAAATGGCCGCGTGGTCTTCATATTCTGCTCCGAAGTTATGGATCTCGGCATCTAAAGAGAAAGCAGCATCACAGAGAGTGACCGGAGAAGGGGTTATATCCGCTTTTACTAACCGCACATCATTGTTCCCGAATTGGATCTCTAATTCAAGATTTTTTTCAATTTTGTACTGTACGCCATTTCCATCTTCTGCTTTGATGGTTATCTCCAGATTGAATTTATCGGAACCTACTTCCATATCGATCATGAAGGGTATGCTGTAATCAACATCCCTGCCGGCGTCGATGTCACTTACTATATATTCTTCCTGTAATAATTCTTGGAATAAGCTGTTGTCATCAGAATCGATGATTATTTCAACATTTTCCAATAATCCTTCATGTTCGTAATCATCGTCAAATATGTTTCTTAGGTTGAAATTAAGAGTTACCAGAGTGTATGGGCTGACCTCTTCCTCTAAAGTGTAAGTAGCAGTTTCCTGGTCTTTGAATTCTTCTTTCTGGGTTTTTGAGTTGTAATCGGTATATTTTACTTCTAGCTGGTTCAATTCCAGCATATTGGCAGTATTTTGGATAAGATCTGCGCTGTCAAGCTGTACATTATTTGAATCTTTGATAACTATTGTCCCTATCTTTTCTTCTCCGGCTTTTTTCTTATGCGGGACTTCTATGGTGAGAGTTGTGATCGCAGGAACGCCATTTGCCGGTACATTGACCTGTTTTTCTATGGGATGGTATCCTGAAGGCAGGTTTGTCGCAGTTATGGAAACCACTATATCCTGCGGCTGATCATTAGTGATAGTAAAACTTTCAGTCTCAACTGAGATATAATCTTGGTTATCTTTAGTAAATTTATCATAATCTACATTGATCCTTACCTGATTTTCGCTTATAGAAGATGCCGCAAAGGCTAAAGAAGGTACTAATAGTGATAATAGTAACAATCCTAGAGTAGTGATGTATTTAGCTCTGTTCATATATCAACGATTAGTTATTTTGGAGTAGTTATATTTAAGCTTTTTGGAACTATTTGAGGTTTTTTATGGCTGGTTTGCTTTCAAAACGTCTTCTATCGTGCCGATATCTAATCTGTTTGATGCCTGAATGACCTTGAATCTATTACTTACTAATTCCAATGGGTTCTTACATTTGAGCAATTCTGATGAAAGATCCTGCATCTCACATAGCTTATCTGGGCTAAACAGATATACGGAAGCGTTTACTAATCCTGAGATTATGTTTTTGGGTTTTTCTTTGAAGCTGATAAGATTATTCTGTTGGTCTATAGTTATGACGCCGTGCTTTGAAGCATCTTTTTCTTTATAGTATGCGATTACGGAAGAAAGCCCTTCCTTTCTATATACTTCAACCATTGGGGAAAGATCAAGAAGCTGGTTGCCAGTATTATATACTAGGGTATCTGAAGCAAATAAGAATAAGGGTTGATTAGAGCCTATTTTAGCTATTGCTAATAACAAATCTTTATTTTGTTCATTGCGGTCTTCGTTTCTGATTACTCCGTTGTTGAAGATGTTATCTTCTGGTATTCCTGCTTCTATAGCCCACTCTATAAATTGGTCGTAGTATTTCTGATTGGTCTGGACATAGATATCATTTGGTTCAACTCCTGCTTGGCGAAGCTGATATAGCTGATGAGCTACTATCGGTTTTCCTTGGATCGGGACTAAGCCTTTCGGCTTATCTTTTACCCAGTTAATTAGTTGTTCTTTATCCTGACCTTGATAACTATTGAGCGTGCTTTCTAATCTTGTTCCGAATCCGGCGGCTAGGATCAATGCTTTCATGTTGTTGGTAATTACGTTTTCATTAAGTATTTTGTGAAAATTCTGCACAATCTTTATAAAGATACTGCAAAATTGCAGTAAGTAAGGGGTGATGTGACGGGAGAAAGATAAATATGTTACAAGCTTATGATTGGTTATTGATTGCCGGGATTATGATTTCTATGTTTATTTTATACGCGGAAATTAGCGTATTTACCTCATCTAAAAATAAACCGAATAATAAGCTAAAAGTCATTGCGATTTTTGGAGTTTTGTTTTTTTTGACAGCAACAATAGTTGGCGCAGCAGTAAACGGTTACGTCACTAAAGATGCTATAGATGATAATCTATCAGTAGCTTCTAATAAATTAGATATTAACAAAAATGAAGGAGCTAATCTAAAATACGCCCTTTTTGAGCTTCAAAAAGATTTAGAAAGTAACCCTTCCATTACGGAAAAAGAAAAGTTACTCAGTCAAATTGCAGCCTTACAGATAAGGATTGATAATTTGCTTGATACAAATAGAGACTTAGAAGATGAATTGGGCGATCTGAATGACCAGATTAAAGAGCTTTATACTTTAATTCCGGGTGGACATTATTAAAAATGGACATTTGGGGTCTGTATCTTTTAATTTATACTATTATAGCTTTTGGTTATCTGTGGTATCGTTATATCTTTCTTCTAGCATCTGAAAATGAGGTTAAAGTAGATTATGATGGGAAAGTTAGTGTTATCATTCCTTTTTACAATGAACGGGTTGATTTGTTATTACGTACTGTAAAAAGTGCTTATGAATGCGAAGGTAAGAAAGAGATAATTGTGATTGATGACGGTTCTACTTCTAGAGAAGGGTATAATGAATTATTGAACCTAAAGAAAAAGATTCCTTTTCAACTGATTAGATATGAGCAAAACAGGGGAAAAAGGCATGCTCAAATAATTGGCTTTGAAAAAGCAAAAGGAGAAATTATTGTTACTCTTGATTCTGATACCATTTTGGATAAAAGAGCGATAGTTAATTTAATTAAACCATTTTCCGATCAAATCGTTGGGGCGACAACTGGGCAATTATATATTCTAAATAGACAGAAAAATTTTTTAACACGGTTAATTTCTGCTCGTTACTGGAATGCTTTTAATTTCGAAAGGAAAAGCCAAAGTGTTTTAGGAACTATTGTTTGCTGTACTGGACCTATCTCCGCTTATCGAATTTCCTTTATTAAAAAAATAATAGATAAATACAAAAATCAAACATTTATGGGTCAGAAATGCACTTATGGCGATGATAGGCATTTAACTACTCTTGTTTTGAAAGAAAATTACGCCATCAAATATGTTAAAGATGCAGTAGGTTATACTTTAGCAATGGATTCATGGAAAAAGTTTTTAAAACAACAAGTCAGATGGAAAAAATCTTGGTTAAGAGAAACCTATTTAGTGTCAAAATTTATGTTTAGAAAAGGTGGTTTTTTAAGTTTTGAAATTCTGTTATCTACATTTATTACTATTTTTAGTATATTTGCTCGTGTTGGTTTAATTGTGGCTTTAATATTGACTCCATCAACTTTTTTCATGGTGATGTTAATTCTTGCTACAATGTCAATTTTACATTCTCTTTATATTCTTTTTAATAAACCAGAATATTTCTTTTATAGCGTAATCTATGGTTTTATTCATGCTTTTATTGTTTACTGGACACTATTGGTAGCTATGGTTACTTTTAGAAATATCAAATGGGGAACAAGATAAAAAAATAAAAAACTACCGCTTATTCCCCATGTAGAAGAACTTCTCGATAGAGACTTCCTCAGTCTTGTAATTCCCCGATCTGGGATGTGAAGCAGAACTCTGCTGCGGCTGTTCTTTGGGCTTTTCCTGATTAGGCGTAAAGATCTCTCCTAATTTAGGGGTAGCTCCTGACAAAGATGGGGTCTGGCTGAATTTCCTTTTGACCTCTTCCACTTCCTTGCGCATAGCTACCATCTGTTCCTGGAATTCGCCGATCTTCTTGACCAAAAACTGAGTGTTCTGCTGAAGGATGTCTTTTATCTTCTCCGGATGCAAGTCATCCTGCTGAGCCTGAGCGACAGCAACTGTGCTTTGCTCCTTTACTGGTTCAGTCACCTGCATACGTTCGCGAATAGATTGGTTATCTCCGTCATTCGATTTAAATATTCTCTCCGCCTGCACTACCGCATCATCGCGGTCAGAAGCTAATCCCTGTTTCATCAAGTCAAGAGCAAGCTTGTTAATTTTCTGAATCTTTTCTAAATCCATTGTACATCCCTCTTTTTATAATATTGATGCGCTCAAAGAAGGGAAACAAGTTATAACCTTTTCTATTCTGAAAAATAGATTATAAAAAATGGTTAAAATATTTGATAAAAAAGCATCTATGTGGTTGAAATCTTACAGATAATTATTGAACGCTTGCCTATCCGCAGACCAATGGAACCTTAAACGGAAGCACAGCGGCGGTGCCTAAGTAAACCAGCGCCAGACCGATGACCATCCCGATCAGCAATCCCATCATAAAATACTTGAATTCAATAATTCCTAGCTGTCCTCTTTTTTGCATAAGCTGATTAATTTTTTTTTGTATATAAATGTTTCTTTTTTGGCGGCCTAAGCCATCTGAAATTACAAACATAAACGTTAAATGCAATTATTTTAAGCTCTTATTTTGTACTTATTTCTCCACTTCGCAATTTACGATAATTTTCCAATGGAAATATTCTGTTCTTTTAAGAAGGTAGGATAACATAATCTTTATAAATGTCCAGACTATACTTAAAGCGATGTGTAAAAAGAGGTGTACTACGTTTAGTAATAGTCTTAATCCTGCCAGTTTCAACCGTAAAGGACAGGTCACTATTTTTATCATAATGGGGATCCTCATCCTTCTGGCTTTATTGCTGGTCATATTTTTCAGGAAGGAATTGATAACCTTCAAACCGGAAGAGATCGTGCCTACGGAAAAAGGCAAGATCGAAAATTATCTCACTGCCTGCCTGCAGGGCGTAGGAAATGATGCTTTGAACCTGATCGGTATCCAAGGTGGCTATATCGATATTCCGGTCAGCGTGGTGGATGACGGCAACAGCAGGCTGCAGGTATCTCCTGCTAACATGATCCCTTATTGGGCGCGCGGGAATAATGTAGATATCCCTTCCCTGGAAGATATCAAGTTCCGCATGGACCGTTACATCGAGAAAAACATGCGGGGATGCATGTTCACATTACAGGCATTCCAGGAAAGTTATGACCTCATAGAAAAAAGCGATCTGAGCTCAGATACTAAGATCACTGATGCTAAAGTGTTATTCAATCTGCGCTGGGATGTGGAAATAAGAAGCAAGAGCGGGGAAATGATAACTGAAGTCATAGATCATGTTTCTGAATCACCCATCAAACTGCAGCATGTGTATGAAGTGGCCAAAGGCATAGTCGAAAAAGAGATGGATACCTTAAAACTGGAAGATATAACTCAAGACTTGATCTCCTTGGAGCATCCCGATGTTCCGGTAGCTGGCATGGAGCTCAGCTGCAGTAAAAAAAGATGGGACGTAGATACGGTCAGAAACACTTTGCTAGAACTGCTGCGCATAAATGTCCAGCAGCTTAAGATAAGCGGCACTGATTATGCAGATTTTCCGGAAGATCTTACTTATTATCAAAATCATTACATCTGGGATCTGGGAAAGGAATTCAGTTATCCGGCGGTCAGCGTATTGTTTAATTTTGATCAGACCTACCCTTATATCTTTGCGGTAACTCCCTTGGTGGGAAATTCCATGGTGAGCTCACAGCTGGGAGGCAGTGATCTACTTTCTTTCTTATGCATCCAGACCTGGAAATTCACTTATGACTTAGTGTATCCGGTATTGGTAAAAGTAAAAGATGATACGACAGGTTATGTTTTTAATACCGCTTTTACAGTCCATCTTATAAAAAATATCGCCAGCAGGGAAGAGCCGGTGGCAAGAGCATCTTATTTCAAAGATGCTGTCAACAATGAAGATTATTGCGAGGTCATGAACATTCCGATGACTGTTTTCAGTTACGAATTAGTGGAAAACCCATCTACCGGCGTTTATGACAGAGAACCTTTAGACTCAGTGAAGACCAGCTTTACCTGCCTTCGTTATAGATGCGACATGCTGGAAACAGAATACGACTTTTCTGGGAGGGGTCCGGTCTCTGGATATACTACTAATTTCCCTTACTGCGTAGGCGGGATACTACGTGGAGAAAAAGACGGATATAAAGAATCCTGGCAGAGAGTAGTTACCGCTTCAGGAAAAGAAGTGGAACTAAACTTGATACCTGAATTGAAAATACCTTCTGATAAAGTTAAGATAATCAAACATCAGTTGATCAATGCTGATACCATCGGTCCTGGAGTTTCCATGAAAGATGATGAATTAGGGGCGATCAAACTGACCTTCAGAAAAAATACCGATATGCCAAATGTTCCTTTCCATGAATCCAGCATAGTAAAAGCGAAAACCGCTGATACTGCGGAAGTTGAACTGCAGGACAGCTTAAATTTCCTGGCAAAAGCAGATTTTTCATACGAAACTGAAGTCAATGTATTAAGGACTGAGAAATTCATCGGCGGCTATAAAGGAAATTGGACCGCTTCCTGGGAAAAACTGCAGGGTGCCGATCAGATAGTATTCCATGTGATCAGCAGAGGCAGCGCATCGGATGAAGAGATGTTTGACCTGTTATTGAACCTAAGAGATTACAGCAATTTAGTGCCCGCGCCTGAGATAAAATAATATGATAATAAAATGATAGCAGATAAAAACAATAAAGCTTGGAAAATCTTAACAATTTTCATAGTAGTCTTATTGTTAAATCTCCCGATCATAAGCGCATTGCAGATCTCCGGTGTTACTGCAGAACCATCAGCTACCGAAGCGGAAGTGCAATGGAAAACTGATGAGCCGGCAGATAGTTTTGTTAATTACGGCCAGTCAAAAGATAATCTGAAAACGATCGGTGATGCCAGTTCGGTGGTGGATCATCTATTGATCTTATCAGATCTGCTGCCTAAAACAACTTATTATTATTCTGTCAAAAGCGGTAATCTGATAGATGACAATTCTGGAAATCTATTCACATTCACAACTCCAGAGCCTGATACGACTCCGCCAAAATTAGAAGTGGAAGTTCCTGCCGCTGTTAAAGGAAATAATGCTGATATCTCCGGAAAGACCGAGAACAACGCAATAATCAATATCTATGTCAATGGGCCGTTAGTGCATACCACTGCCGCTACTTTAGTCAGGGATGAAACGGATAAGGATCTTAATGGAGTTTTCCTTGTTTCAGGGATCGCTCTTGAAAATGATAAGCAAAACAGTATCAAGATAGAAGCAGCAGATAAGTCAGGAAACAAAGTATCTGTGCAGAAAAATATTTTTGCAGATACCAGCAGGCCGGTCATAACGTTAGTAACTTTGCCTACTATAGTAAGTGAGAAAAAAGTTACTTTGAAAGGCACTTTGTCAGAAGAAAGCTCTTATGAAATAATGGTCGGCGAAAAGTCTGTGGCTAAAGATAAGGGAACAAGCATACAAGAAGAAGTTCCTCTGCAGGAAGGCAGCAATGAAATAACCATAACTGCTACCGATAATTCAGGATGGACCTCAGAAGCAAGAATAAACATATTATCTGATACTAAAGCTCCTACTATAGATTTTGATCTTTTAAAAGGAAAAGAATACTATGAAGGAAATGCCAGAACCGATATCAGCGGAACAACTGAACCTGGCGCAAAAGTATATCTTTATGTTTTCAGGCCTTTGTCTTATGAATTTACGCCCACTTTTGGAAAAGCTTGGGATGAAGTGACTGCAAATGAACAGGGAGCATTTACTTTTGATAAAGTCAATCTTGAAGAATCTAAAATCAGCTTATCTGATCTTGCTCCAAGAGAGATCCCATCCGGTTTAAGTTCAGAGACTATTTTTCCGATCGAACAGATACAAGCCGCACAGAAATTCACTTATTATGTTTATCTGGTAGCTGAAGATATCAGTGGTAAGACTGCCTATGCAAAAAAAACAGCGACCATAAACACCTGTTTCTCTTCGGATTTTGACTTTGATGTGCAGTCATTAGCGCAATTCCAGGCTCCATTAAGATTGAATCCTACGTTATTAGATGAAGGTAGGGAAAGCATAACTGCAGTATTTAATTTCAGTTATCGTGGTAAAGGAGTTGCAGCTCAGGGGCAGCAGGCATTTGAGATCCAAAATGTGCAATTTGATAAGGCTTGTACGCAAGGCATGTTAGATGATCCTGGCAGCAATATGGGCTGTACGATATTTCCTCCCGATCCAAAGAGGATGCCTAACGCAGATAAGACTGCCTGGTATATCTCTGCGCCTTTATTCACGACTGAAAAATTCAGCGATAAGACCGAAAGCTACTGGGACGAGTTCAAGAAAAGGCAGATCGTGTTCCCGCTAAAGATCAGGGTAAGTTATCGTGAAAGATTGGGAGACGGACAGATGAGCGATCTGAAAACCCAGGTTTCCTGTCAGCAATTAGGATATTTCATAGACATTCCTGTCGAAAGCAAGAATATGATCCCTGATTTTTTGGCTAATGAAGGATTAGATGCTCTTGATTTTACTATAGATAAGATAGATATCGTTCTTCCTTATCTGGAAAAGGCCATTTTAGTGACCGGAATAGCCTGGATAACTTCGTTCTTAGGAAGATTAGTCACCAGATATGCAAGGATCGTGTCATCCAAATTAGAAACTTTTTTCACTAAGTCAAAGCCGGAAGGAGAGCGATGCCCGGCTGATCAAGAAAAATATTATCTGCAAAGCGAGATAAAACACTGGCAGGAACTTAAGGCCAAAGGATTATTACAGGGTGAAAGCTCTTTACGGAAAGACTGGGAGGATGTATCTCAATCGTTAGATACTTTATGTCCGTCAACAATAAGCTTATGGCAGGCAGAAGAGATATTAGACCAAGCTTACCGATGGACCGGAGACAGAGTATTATGCAGGACAGTTCCGGCAGGATGGACCGCCAGCAAGGATAAAAATGAAGTTGATACGGTAATTGAAGCTCAAAACCAATGTACTTCCAGCAGCAGAGGTGTGCCTTTAAGAGAGATAGAAAATTGCGGAAAACTTATCGAAGAAAATACTAACGTAGCTAACCCTGATGCAAAAGGAGCTAATCTGTTAAAAAAAGGGGAGTTCACCTGTTATCAGTCCGGCGGATTTTTGTATTATGCCAATGAAGATTCAGCCACTACTTTACAGAACGGCGGATCTATAGTGCGTCTTGAACGCGTGCATGATTTCGGCTTGAGTATCCAGCAGGCAGAGATGTATGCCGGAGCAGGAGACCTGATAGCATACAAGCCGCCTGAAGCAGATCAATATATTATAGGACAAGATAAGACCTGCGCGCAGGCCTGCAGTAATTCTGCTAAACCAGGATACAGGCCGTTTGTTGAAAAAGGGCTAAAGACCGTTACTAGCAGTGGTGGTGAAGAATCTGTCGGCTGTTTCAAGGAGCAGATAGATGCAACTGGCGATATAAAATTGTCAGGCATAAACGGGCAGGTCATGGGCTCAAAACAGTTTTCAGCAGGATATACTAAAGATTGTTTCATCGATTATCAGAAAGGTGGAGTTTCTACTGACGGTGGGAATATCGGTGATTCGTGTGACGTGCATGATGAATGTACCGGCGGAGCATTATGCTTATCAGGGACCTGTTCAGCTCCGCCATCTAACAGCGTGACTCCCAAAGGTTCAGGAAGCGGCGACGCTACAGGTTTATTGCAATGCGTCTGCACTTATGATCAGAAAGCAGAAAGACATTTCCCGGGTGTAAGGACAGCCATGAAAGAACAAGACGGCGTGGCAGAAGAATGGTCTTATCATCAAGATAGGGTCTTTACTGAATCTGACGGCAAGTTTGGGACTAATTATCCGACCTGGCGTTATTATGGCGGAAGAGATTTCTCCTCCGCTTTCGGAGCAGATTACCTATTAGATTATTTCCGTGAAACAAAAGAAGTGGATAAAGTAAGCCCCAACACCCAATTTTTAGGAGCGTATCAAACCTTATGCCTTTCACGCATCAGGGCGCATCTGATAACATTGAGAAGTATCCTGGAAGGGGTACGAAATTGCATCCAGGAAGCAAAAGTTACCGGATTGAGAGATGCAGGTGTATGTAAAACTATTTTTACCCAGCAGGTTTGCGGCTTGGTTTACAAAGCGATATCTTATTTTGTAAATCAATGCAGCCCTTTCGACTTCGGAGATGAAAGCAAAGGAGTATTAGGCGGGGTAGGCGAAGTGACTGAAGCTACTTTCGGTTCTATAGGCGAAGCGATGCAGTCTTCCATAGACGATGTAAAAAGCGATTATGGAAATGCGCAATTGAACAATTATTTTGCTGCCGGCGCAGAAGGGCTGACTCAATAAATGTGCATGGCGGCATTCGGATATGACTGGCCTTTGGGAACTGATTTCATACT
>CAYHKV010000014.1:0-13388 GCA_964357125.1 uncultured Methanosarcinales archaeon
TTATACAATCCGCAGACCAGAGGAATAAAACAGCGCAAAAGCGCTCAATACGCAACATATGATTCTCTGCTAAGCATGCTGAAGATGACCGCTCCTATCATGCCCCACATAACTGAAGAGATATATCATCTTTATTTTGCGGATAAGGAAAAAACAAAAAGCATCCATCTGTCGGCATGGCCGAAATATGATCCTGCTATGGTTGATGAAAATATCGAACTGACCGGAGATCTAGGGGTAGATATAATCAATACCGTAAGAAGATATAAATCCGGACAGCAGCTTTCATTGAAAGAAGAGTTTTCAAGATTAGTATTAGTAAGCGAAGAAAAAGATTTTGAAAAGATGGTCAAATCTATCGAAGCTGACCTTAAGGCGGTCCTGAACGTCAAAGAGATTGTGTTTAAAGGAGAAACTTCGTTAGAAAGCGAGAGATTTAATGTTAAGATTGGATTGATGAAGTAGGAGTGGTTAATCGTGGGGCTTTGATTTTAGTAAACAATATCAAAAGTATTTTCTTCTCGAAACAAAAACGGCAGCCCCAATTATGAAAATCAATGTTCCGAATATAGGAAATAAATAATTTCTATCAAATGTATCTAATAAATAACCCATCAGCCAAGGATTAAAAATCCACACGGAACTGATGATCGCCTGTCTTGCCGAGAGGGTTGTAGCGCGGATATGTGAAGGTATATGTTCGTGGATAATGTCTGCATCGATATAGTTCCAAAATTGATGGATCAGTAAAATAATGAATGAAAAAATGATGATCACATATAAGTTATTTGTTCCCAAGACCAACCATACTGCACTTTCGAATATTATGGTAGCCAATAATAAGGTCCTGTGGCTGGCGAGGTTTAGTAATCTCGGTAAAAATATCCCGCCAATCGCGGAAATGCCTGAGTTAAAAGCAGAATAAAAACCCAGCAATGTTAAAGGAAGCCCTACGGAGATCAATAAGGGTTGTCTTGCGATATACCAGCTCTCTTCAAAAAAAAACAAAGGGAGGTACAATAACAACAATGAAAGAATCGTCGGACTATTAATCACCGTTTTTAGCCCACCTTTGAATAATTCAAAAAACGGCACTTCTTGAGAAAGTTCTTTATGCTGCGGTTCTTTTAAGAAAAATAAGATGAATAAGCTTATTGCCACAGCAGCGGCATCCAATACGAAAGGAAGTATGGCATTATATTCGTACATAAAAGGCCCGATTATTAAGCTAATCATCATAATTGAACTGATGAAATCCATTTCTCCCAATACTTTACTATTATATTTCTGTAAATTTTTTTCTTTTAAGGTGTCATAGATCAAAGCTTCTCTTGCACCAGACCTAAATGCCCAGGATAAGCCTATTAAAATATACCCCGAGAATAATACCCAATAAGAGGCAGATAAAATATAGATTAATATTGAGATAAAACTCAAAAATACCGAAATCAATAAGCTTAGCTTCCTCCCGTATTTATCTGCAAAAATACCGGTAGGATATTCCATCAAAAAAGATGTCGCGTATATAGCTATAGATAAAAATCCGATATCCTGGAACGATAAACCTTTGCTCTGTAAAAATAATGTCAAAATCGGGCTGTAAAAACTTAAGCTCAGAAAAATATCCGACAAATACAGAGGCCATAATTGCTTACGAAATTTCATTATGATACCACATAATTAACGGAATTATAAACTATTCGTAATGCTCACTTGATCAAAAAAAGAAATTCTTGCCGAAGCTGACCTTAAATCGGTCCTGAACGTCAAAGAGATTGTGTTTAAAAGAGAAACTTCGTTAGAAAGCGAGAGATTCAACGTTAAGATAGGATTGATGAGATGATCGGTTGCGCAGAGTTCGTGAATGTCGGCACATTTTAGCACTTATAGATTTGGGCTTTCTTAATTATTGAGAGGTGATTTTACCTAAAGTTTTATCAATAGACTTATTTTTAAAAAAAATATGAGAAGAGCATATCATTATACTAGGCCCAGTAATTGGAGAGAAATCCAGAAAAGTGGATTTTTAGAACCACGCACTAAATTAGTTGATCCTGGGTTACATATCGTTCTAAATTTGGAAGTTCCAGCAATACCTTTTTTGAGATTTACTTTTGCGCTTCTTGATACACCAGAGCCGGATAGTTGGAAGGAAAGCGGACAGTTAGAAGCTTTGTTGACAAATCGTATAGATACTATTTCGGTTGCACTTATAAGTTTCCCCCTAAATTATGAGAAGACATTTGTAGTTGACAGAACTCCTATCTTATATGTTGGGAGAAGAATTCTTGATCGAAGAACAGCATTAAAAAGATATCATGAATCAATGGTACAAATGACCGATTATCGAGATAATTATGCTGTACCAGAATTATTGATAGCTGAAAGAATCTCGTTGGAAAGAATCAGGTTTGAAGGAACATTAAAACCGAACAGACCCCCACAATACTTTTAGTAAACTTATGAGAATATGAGAAAGATGCGTTTCTATTGCTGATTTTAAATAATCTTTCGTGAAACATCCAAATCTTCTTTAGCATCTTCAAGCATCACTTCTAACTTGCCGGAGACAGAAGAATCACACCAATATTTGATTTTCGGAAGAGTTACAGGAATTCTTACAAAAAGAAGCTCCTCATAATAAAATCTTCTCATTTCAAGGATTAATTCATCTTCTTTAGTTGTTGGTGCCCATATGGATCGGCTCTCTTCTTGTAATCTTTCCATGTAATATTGCGCAAAACCAGTCCAGCTTTCTTTTGAGGCATATGTAAAAGCGTAACCGTGTGTCAAAATATTCTTTAAATCCCTCATCTTATCTGAAAAAACCATATAGCGCGGGGATTATTAATGGTTTTTAAACCCTTCGTTATTACGCCTATTTTAAGCACAAATTTTCGAAATCTTTATAATTACATATAGGCTCAAAGGTCAAGAGCGTGGTATTTACAAACGTTCTATAAGATACTGAGGTGTTTAATAATATGGCAGTAGCAAGTGTAGAAGGATATTGTGTTAAGTGTAAAGCAAAGCGCCAGATGGCTGATGCTAAAGAAGTAAGCATGAAAGGAAAAGGCGGAGTAGTACGAAGAGCGATGAAAGGTAAGTGCTCAAAATGTGGAACTACTATGTTTAGAATCATGGGAGCTAAGAAATAAGCTTTCTTATTTTTTTATTATTATTTTTACTTTTGAGTAGATAAAAGAAATTAAATACTTGCTCTTCCTTGATTGTACTGAAAAACGGGAATGTTTATAAAAAAGCAGTAAAAAGAGGTTAATATGGCAAAAGCTATAGAACAGACTCCTGTGCTGGAGGGTATAGAAGCAAAAAGATTCTTAGACCTATTGCTGGCTAATGAAAAAGAAGTTATTCTTACAGAATATGAAAAAAAAGTAAAAGGAATGCTCTCAAAATTACCAAAGGCCTTAAAGTTATAATCTTAAATTACTATTCTTCTGATATCATAAAACATAGGTATAGATGCACAATCTTCACGGGCTAATAATTCCTTCACTTTCTCTTCCTTGTTGGAAAATTGGAAGCCTAACTTAAGATACCAAGAATGTGCCCCGGTTGACTTTTTAGAATGGCTAGTAATTACCCTACAACCCACTTTTGCCGCCAAACTTTTCGCATAATCCAGAATTACTGTAAACATAATAGTTCCAAGCCCTGAATACTGAGCTTCTTGAAGCTGACTGTTATAATTATCAGCAACGCAAATTCTCCCGATCTTCAATGCCGGAACAGAAGAATACGGCTTATCTACTTTATCCTGAAAAGTAGCTAATGAAGGATGAGAATGATCATGCTTAAGCGATTGCTTGTCCGTCAAAAGAGTTGCATACCCTGCTAAGATCCCGTTATGAAAGAACAGATAAGTTTTAGAATAATCTATTTCTTGTTCTTTCCAAGCATTTTCTTTCAGAAAATCTTCTAATTCTCTGCATACTATCGAATAAAAACTTTTGATGTGAAATTGATTATTTATAGTTAAAGGCTCTACTCTGATGTCTTCCAGCTTCAACTCTATCTTCCCCATAAAACTTACTGCTGATTAATCGCTTATTAAAATTTCTATTTTCCAAAATATTATTAAGGACAAAGATTTAGTGTTCTTCTATGAAGCAGAGGATCCGCGCGGTAGGTTTTGATTTTGACGGCACTTTGATCATCTCTGAAGATGAGAAAGCCATGCAGATGGCTAAAGTATTTAAAGAAAAATTCAAGGTTCAGAAGGGAGTTGAAAATGCCTACAGAAGATTAAGCGGCAAAGCATTGTCAAGGGAAGAAAGGGTGAAAAAGCTGTTCCGACAATTCATCAGGCGCAATCCTACTGTAAGAGAACTGAAGCTGATAAGAGAGCATTTCGGCAGGCATTATGAAAAGAGCCTTCGCACCTGCCCTTTGTTCGCATGCACCAACATCATCAAAGAGCTGAAAGATCAAGTTGATCTTGTTTTTCTCTTATCGCTGGAAGACAGGAAAGAAGTTTTCAATCTTACTAAAAGATGCGGGTTAGCAAAATATTTTGATGAGATCATGGGCGGCCCGAAAACGAAAATTGAAAACCTAAAGCATTTTTTGCGGAAACATCGCCTTAAGCCCGAGCAAGTGATATATGTCGGCGATGCGCATTCAGATGTCATCGCCAGCAGGGCCGTCAAAATAAAGGCTATCTTAGTAGGAAAGAAACACCTTTATGAGAGATTAAAAGAAGATCTGGAAGCCGATTTCAGGTTCAGCTCCTTATGCGAGATCCCTTACGACATAAATGGGTTGAAGAAAAAATAAATGATTTGATACTCCATTATCTTTTATCGTACACTTCAGGATTGACGGTGAATTTAGGTCTTTTTCCGCTGAGGACATCGATGATATTCTGCGCCGCCAATTCAGACATGGCGGTCCTCGCTTCAATCGTTGCTGAAGCGGTGTGCGGAGTAAGCACCACATTTTTTAATTTTGCCAGGCCTTTAGCCAGATGAGGCTCAAATTCATATACATCTAATCCGGCTCCGGCGATCTGTTTTTTCTGCAATGCATCTACCAATGCTTTCTCATCTACTACCGGACCTCTGGAAGTATTTACAAGATAAGCCGTTTTTTTCATCATGGTTAATTCTTTACTGCCGATCAGATGACGGGTGGAAGGAAGCAAAGGCACATGTATTGAAACAAAATCTGATTTTTTTAATAGTTCGGTAAGTGATACGAATCTAGCGTGAAATTCCTGCTCAAAATCTTTATTCCTCCGGACATCGTAATATAAAACTTTGGTTCCCATGCCTTTGCCGGCACGTTCTGCCACTCCTGCGCCGATCCTTCCCAAACCGACTATGCCTAAAGTTTTTCCTTTAAGTTCAGAACCGATGAGCTGCATAGGCTTCCAGCCCTTGTATTTTCCGGCTTTAGTAAATGAATCTGCTTCTACCAAGCGTTTGGTCAATGCTAATATAAGCGCGAAAGTATGTTCAGCTACTGCGTCAGTAGACACACCGGGAGTATTTGTTACCGGAAGGTTTCTTTTTGTCGCTGCTTTTACATCGATGTTATCGAAGCCTACTGCGTAATTGGAGATTATCTTCAGTTTGGGATTGGCATTGATGATGTCGGCATCGATCTTATCTGTCAATAAGCAGAGAAGGGCATCGCAGTTTTTTACTTCTTTGATAAGCTCTTTTTTAGGCATGACCTGATCTTTAGGATATACTTTCACCAAGAGATGTTTTCTTAGAAGCTGGATCCCTTTTTCAGGTATCTTTTGAGTCACAAACACTTTCTTTTTTTGCATGGGAGAAGGAAGAGAAGATCGTATTTAAATGTTGCTTTAGAGTTTAGAGAGATCATATTTTTTTATTAATCTCTTCTTTCAATTTTTTTATGTAAAGATTGAATTGTAGTTCAACCTCCTTCCAATCTTTGCTGTCTACAGGCATCCCATAATAATGGATGCCATTTCTTTTAGTCCTCACTTTTTCCAAAAAATCCCAGCTAAACTCTAATTCCGGATGTTTCTCGCAAAGATAGACAAACAAGCATTGATGATTTTCAATTTTTATCTTTTCAAATCGCAGATAAGCTTCGCTTAGCTCATGCAAAGCATCATAATATAATTTATAGATGCTATTCCATAAATAACTGCCTTTCAGAATATTTTTTTTGATAACTTCAGCAGCTTCAATATCTCCTTCAGCGATTTTAAGGGTTGATCTTATCTTTTCCAGGTCAACCCCCTCCATGACCAAAAACTTCCCTTCTTTCCTGCATTTCAAGAACGCTTCTTCTTTTGTCAGATATTTAGGCATGGGCGTTCACCGTGATAAAATCTATATCACCTTTGATGATGTTTCCCTTAATTATGTTTTTAAGCAGCCCTGGACCAATTTTAGCGACTGCTTCTTTATCTTTACAGATAAATAGCTGTATATCTTTATGTAAGCGCAGTTCGTAATCGACTATCTTAAGGCCTTCTGCGTCGCCGTATATAAAGATATCTATATCGCTATTTTCATACCAGTCTGAACGTGAAAAACTACCAAACAAGATCACTGTTTCTGCCTTTTGTAGGTTACCTAGATGATTGAGCAAGCCGCAGCGATACAACTTTTCTAAAGCGAATATTTTTTTGCGGTTCTTATACTCTGGAGAATCATGCTTACTGATATAATAAGGCATCCTGCCCTTGTTCTTGATCCTCTTGATCAATCCTTCTTTGGCGAATCTTTGCAGCCATTTATACACTTTGCTTCTGGCCAGTTCTGTTTTTTTAACGATCTCTTCGAAATGCCACTCTTTAGCCGGCTGTTCAAAAAACAATTCTAAAACGATTTCTTCTCTGCTTTTCATATTAGTTCCTATTATAGGAACTAATTTATAAAGCTTACGAGAAATATTGCCATAGATGGAGAAAAAGATAAACCAGTAAAATTTCCAGAGAAGCTTTTAAAATAGAGTGCCTGTCCAATATGTATGTTAAAGAACAACCCTGATCTGAGATCATTCCTTAAAAGCCATAATTATATCCTAGGCAGGAAACTGGGCGAGGGAGGTTTCCGTGAAGCTTATGAAGTCCTTAAGTCAAAAGGAACACTACAAAAATTATTCGTAGCTAAAGTATATTTTCAAAAAAAGAAAAACTCGGTGCTTCATAGGATTTCCCAATCTAAGCATCTTGACCAAAGAGAGATAAGAATATTAAACGGAATAAATCATCCCAATATTATCCAACTGTATGACTTACTGGAAGAAAACGGCCACAGCATAACTATCGAAGAGCATTTTGATGCTATTTCTTTAGAAGACAAAGTACGTATACAAGGGCCAATAATGAATCAAGAATATCTTAAAAAAATATTTTCTCAGGCCCAAGAAGCTTTGCGCTATCTGCATATAAACGGAGAGATGTTACATCGCGATCTTAAACCGTCCAATATTTTGATTGGTCGAACAACCGATTTAGTAAAGGTCGCCGATTTTGAGACTGCGGCATTGCTAAGCGAAGTAGAGAAGAAGATGCTGCCAACACGTGGAGGGACCAAATACTCGCATCCCAATCTGATCAATCATCTTTTAGCAGGTTATCCTAATAGTGCCGCCGATATTGCTACTGAATTCTATGCTTTAGGAGTTACTTTATTTTATGCACTGACCGGCAAACAGCCGTTTGAATACGAACTGAATATTGTCGATGAAGGCACCCCATTGCAGATTGGCGATGAAGAAGTATGCATCGCCTTAGAAGAAAGAGGCAAGAAGCTCACAAGTATTGCCAAAGATGATCACGAGTCAAAGTTAGAGCTGGGACTGGCAGAAATTCCAGTCCGCTATAAGAGATTGTTGGCTAATTGCCTTTCGTTGGAACTGGATGCCTATTCTTCCTTAGATGCTGAAGAAGCACATGCCCGGTTTGCAAAAGATTTTGAAGAAGCAATTGCGCAGGAAACAATATTCCCCCGCCCATTTGAAGCGATGCTGAGACGAGAACTGTATTTACTTAAAGAAACAAAACAACCGCATTTTATTAATGACCCTGGAGCCACCCAAACTATAGACGGAATAGTTAATACTATAAAGCAATTTGGTAAAAGAGAACTTAAAGTAACGGCCAATTCTTCCGGCCGGGGAAGCGATGCTGAACGGAAAGTGATCACTACAGAAAAATATCTGCTGGCTGATGAAATGGTGCAGATGGAAGTCACGGATAGCGTGTTTCATTATTCTTATGGCACCTGGGCGCCGGGTTGGGAAGAATCTTATGACCGGGAGCTGAAGGTTTTGTATGACGGAAAACCAGTTCTTCTGGCTGACAGGAGATTAGAAAGGGAAAGCGGAAGCATCCATGAAGATTTCGGCAAGCAGGGAGCATTGCCCTGGCAGGTCATAAAATATGAACAGCTTGAGAAAAGAGTTATTTCTTCTGCAGGAAAAAGATATTCTTCACCTTTACTGGAAGTGCCTAAAGACGGAAGATTTGATATAGATCACATAAAGCAGAATGGATATCATATGCAGGGAAACAGCGGCAGAACGATAACTTTCCGCTTTTACGGAAGGGAAGATGAAGATAAGATCGTGTTAGAGCCTTCTGAGTGAATTTTATAAATTATTTCTAAGATATTCTTTTAATGCTCTTATCGTAACTTTTATTTTCGCCTCATTGTTCTTCCAGATTTCATGGCCGACTTTAGCGCCGCGATAATCTATGGAATTGCGAAGATCTTTTAGTTCTAATAAATAATCAAAATCAATCTCTAAATCTTTTTTTTGTTTTAGATAAGCAAACAAGCATTCATGGCTTAATGCTTTCCAGCCGTCTACAGCTAAGATGGCAGTGCATAATTATTTTACAATCTCATAATGACCTTCCAAAAATAATGAAGGGAATGCTTTTGATTTCTCTTTTATGCCGTTCCAGAATTCTTCTCTATGCTCTGCTAAAGCCAGCAATTCTTTAGCCATGCTGGAATCTTCTATCCCGGTTTCAATAAGCTTATTCTCCTGGATGCACTGCTCAAATTCTTTTCTTTTCACTTTAGAACCTCTAATTTTCCAGCTAATACCGATCCATTATAAATGTTTTCCAAAAGCCCTTCGCTTAGCCGGGTTAGGTCTTCCTCAAAAATAAGCTGAACTTTATGGCCGATCTTAGCGTTGAATTTTTTAAAGTCTAACCTTTTATATTCTGCCTGGACGAATAAATCAACATCGCTATCTTTATGATAAGTCCCTTTGCGTACGCTTCCGAATAATACTATCGCTTTCGGAGATAGATGCTTTTCTAGATGGTCTATCAAGCCGCTGGTGATAATTTTCTTAATAAGCATCTCGCTTTTTTCATGCCTATAGATGCGGGAAAGGCGGTTTGCTTGATAATAGGGATATCTTCCGGTTTCTTTCCGCTTTATTATGATTCTTTCTTTTACCAGCTCTTTTAGATACTTCATAACCGTTTTGGTGTCCAGCCGGAGGATCCTTGCTAATTCTCTTACCCCATACTTAGCCATGGGATTAAGGAAGAATTGATTTTGTATCATATCCATGATGTAGGAATATTATCCTACATTTATAAGATTTGCGGAGAGAAATTCTATAAACCGGTTTAAACAGTTTAAACGTTAGAGTTAAATATCAGTCTACGAAAGCTGACAAGCAAGTGGTACGATGTTCTTAACTGCGTAATGCAGAGATTGATTTAAACAGGAGGGTGGGAAAAATGCCGACAAATCATAAATTAACTTTTAAAGATCCTTCATCTGGTTCTGATGCTCAGCCTCCGATCTTGGAAAGGATATTAGAGCAGTATTCATCGCTGTATGGGGTAGCTGGAAAAAAAGAAGTGAAATTAATACAACACCAAAACCCCCACCGGGCATTTCAGTTTTATTCTTCAAAATGCCCAATTAGGAGATTAGACGGCGGCGAACTCGTGGAATATAGGAGTGCAGTTGGTAAACCTGTAGGAATTATTGATCCAGTTATTGGTGAAATAAAATTAGATGCTTATTTTTCATCACAACGGGAACTATCGTGCCTTAATGGCGTAATAAGGTATTTTCGCCTTTGTGAGGAGGCGGGATACTTAGACACCTATGAAAAAGGTATGGAACTGCAGCCAGTGCGAAATGCCAGTGGGCTTATTTATCTATTCAAGGGAACCGATATAGAATTAGTTCCTTCTTATTGTAAAGAAACTGGAAGAATTATGAAATTGAAGGTACAATGGATGAGTGATATTCCAAACCTAATAGATGAGAACGGAAGAGAAGTTAACAAACTTCTCTTTGAGGAAGCTCAAATAATTTACAGGACAACATCTGAAATATTATCAGATCTGGTGAAATAAAATGCCGACAAGCCATAAATTAACTTTTAAAAATGATATCGGCACTCAGCCGCCTCTTCTTGAAAAGATCATTAGGCAGTATCAGGCTTTGCATACGATTGAAGGCAGTTATACAATACAAACAGGATGGAAAATTCACAAGTACGACGGAGATAAGTTCAGTACATCTACCAATAGGAAACAAATAAATGGGTGCTTTGAACTTAGGCCAAAATTCTATTCAGATAAACTAACATCAATCCGAGGTAGTGGTTATTTCTTTGCTTATGAAATGGATGAGATAGATGATGATGATGATGACGATGACAATAAAACTGTTAAACTAATAACTACGAAAGTAAAATTTACACCACGTCAAAATCGCGCTGGCTTGATTTATGAGTTCAAAGTTAAGATTGCACCTGATGAAGTTGATTTTATATATAAAAATATTACCATAGTACCGCGTTATGATAGCAATACAGGAAGAATTAGGCAATTGGAAATAAATAATGATTGTAAAAATATTTTTCCCTTAACTAACAATAAAGGAATCCCTTTGAATGTACTTTTGCTTAATAGCGCAAAACCAATCTACAAATCAACTGCTGAGCTGTTATCAGATCTGGTGAAATAAAATGCCGACAAGCCATAAATTAACTTTTAAAAATGATATCGGCACTCAGCCGCCTCTTCTTGAAAAGATCATTAGGCAGTATCAGGAGATGGCATATCTAAGAGTAGAAAATAATCGCTTTCTTGCTAATTTTAATCTGCAAGGCGATTTTCTTAGTTTTAAAGGGGATGATTACCTATATAATGCCAATAAGACTTTTAGTTGTCGTCTAATAGAATTACAAGCGGGATATTTAAGCAGCGGCCTGATCAATACTTTTTTTGCTTATTTTGTAGATAGTGATGGTAAAAACAAGGATTGCATATTCGTAAGACCTATTTACTCCAGCAAAACAGGAAGGATAACCAAGTTATTTTGGGGTAATGAATCGATGAAATACCTTAATGATAACTCGGGAATAGTCTACCAGACTACAGCGGAAGCGCTAAATGAGCTGGTGAAATAAAAGGGAGGAATAAAAAATGAACCTACAAGATACACTACGAGAACAAGAGAAAATCAGCATTTCGCCTACAAAGCCTTCAGTAACTGACAAAGAGTATTATGTCCCTGAAGCTTTGAAGAATGATCTGGAAGGGATAGCTCTGACCATTAAGAATATCCAAGATTTTGGAAATATGGGAGATAGGAATTTTCTTTTCAGCGGCCCTCCTGGAACCGGTAAAACTTTAGGCGTGCATTACCTGGCCACTTCAGTCGATGGCACAGTGTATGACGGAAAGATGGTCAATTCCGCTGACGCTATAAGGGATACTTTCTCTCAACTTCGCGCTTTAGCGAACGAAGAAAAAGAAAAAGCGGAAAGAGAAAAACGTACTCCAAAGCCCATTTTCTTTGTCATCAACGAAGTGGATAAGTTTGCCAAGCGCGAACAGATTGTCGATCCGATGCAGCAGGCAACTTTGAATGCCTTATTGGATGAGATGGACGGCTATGACCGCAATGATAACCTGTATAT
This sequence comes from uncultured Methanosarcinales archaeon, assembly GCA_964357125.1. GTDB lineage: Archaea > Nanobdellota > Nanobdellia > Woesearchaeales > GW2011-AR9 > JACPIL01. Next base: position 11,923 of record CAYHKV010000014.1, read on the forward strand.
AGTAGGCTCGACTAATCTTCCTGATTCTTTGGATATTGCTCTGAGAAGGCCGGGACGGTTCAGCAAAGAGGTTGAATTTCTGCCTCCGGATAAGGCCGGACGACTGCGCATTTTAGAGATCCATGCTTATAATAAGGGGCATAATTTCAAATTGCAGCAACAAGATTTGGAAGAGGTTGCTGCAAAGACTTTCGGCTACACCGGCGCTGATCTTTCCGGCTTGCTGAACGAAGCGTTTGTAGAAGCATTACGGCATAACCGCAAAAAAGTGCTCGAAGAAGATTTAGAACATGGATTTTCTAAGACTAAGCCTTCTGCTATTAGGGATATGCCCTATAAAGAACCTAATGTAAAGTTCAAAGATTTAGCTGGCTACGATGTGCACAAAGCGCTCCTAAACAGAATAGTAGACGGAAATGACGGCGCCTTGATGCTATTCTACGGCCCTCCAGGAACAGGAAAAAGCATTTTCGCTGAAGCATTGGCGGGAGAATATGGGTATAATCTTATTTTTATCAGCGGAAGCGAGCTGGAAAGCAAATGGGTCGGCGAATCAAAAGATCGTCTGGCTACTGTGTATGAGCGGGCTAAACAACTACGGCCGTGTATAATTACCTTTGATGAGATTGATACCTTTATTGAAACCAAAGGCATGGTAACCCATCAAAAAGAGCAAACTGGCTATATGCAGTCAATCTTCAGCAAGCCGGAAGAAGGGATATACCTGATCGCTACTACTAATAATCCGCATTATCTTAAAGATGCCATGTTGGACAGATTCCCTTTCAAATTATATTTCCCACTTCCGGTCGGATCTGAACAGAAAGCAGTATGGAAAAAATATCTTCCTGCTAACATGAATCCTGCGCAGATGATCCAAGAAGGATTATCCTGCCGGGCTATTGCTAATGCCTGCATGAAAGCAGATACTTACGGAAAAGTTACTCCAGATGCAATAAACCGGCTGTTGAGCGGCAAGCAATTCGATGATTCGCAGTATAAGACTTTAGCTGATAAGATCGGCGACGATGTAAAGGATTTCCGTTCGATCTTAGGTAACGGCGCAGCGGAACATAACACTCGTTAACCAGATATTAAAATGCTGGCCATTGATGCGATATAAGGAAGAAAAATAAAAATGCTAAAACAAAAACTTCAGAAGCAATATGTAGTCAGAAGAGAAGAAGATATTGCTGCCTATGTCGGGAGAAACCAGAAGTTAATTGTCTTAGACAAGCCCTTAGATAAGGTCCCTGCTGGATATACACAGGTAACTATGAGTTTTAAAAATGAGAAGCATACCTTTCTTGTTCCGCAAAAGGCAAAATATTTCATGGCTAATCCGGGAGAAAATGGAAAAACTCAGGATGCTTTAGACGAGCTTGGCGATTTGTATGAAGAATGCGGTGACTTTGAGGATGAGCTGATGATCGGCGGATCGTTAAATACGCCGCAGGTTAATGTTT
>CAYHKV010000015.1:0-13032 GCA_964357125.1 uncultured Methanosarcinales archaeon
ACCATACCTTCACTGCCGGCGCTGGCAGTCCTGCCTATCCTGTGTACGTATTCCTGTGAGGTTTTAGGCATGTCGTAGTTGATGACAAGATTGACATTTTTGATGTCCAATCCCCTTGCTGCTACGTCGCTGGCCACTAAAACATCAAGCTTGCCGTCCCGGAAAGCGTCCATGACCTGAGTTCTCCTGTTTTGGGTTATGCCCCCATGAAGAGCTAATGATTTTAATCCCTGCCTATTAAGGTTTTTAGTGACTGCGTCTACCATGTGCCTGGTTCCGCAGAAGACCAAAATAAGGCCTTTCTGATTGTTCTGCTTGATAAGATGCACCAATAATGAGAATTTCTCCCTTCTGTCGGCATCGTAATAATGCTGCAACAATTTGCTCTGGTCGACATAAGTCTGCATCTTTATCTTGACTGGATCTTTCATGTAACGCTGGACTATGGTCATTACTTCCTGATCCATGGTAGCGCTGAATAACAACATCTGATTTCCTGAAGGGACGGTAGAAAGGATCTTTTTTACGTCGTCAATGAAACCCATCTCGAACATCTTGTCAGCTTCATCAAGGACCACTACCTTGATCTGGCGGGTATTTAAGGTTCCCCTTGATAGATGGTCAAGCATCCTTCCCGGAGTCCCGACAACCACGTCTGCTCTTCTAAGATCGTCAATCTGCGGATTTATTGAAACCCCGCCGTAGACTTCAACAATGTTAGTCCTGCGGTATTTAGTGAATTTACGAAATTCCTTGCCCACTTGCTGGCATAATTCCCTGGTTGGTACAAGAACCATCAATTGCAATCCTTTTCCCGGGACTACTTTTTCTAAGGTAGGAAAGCCGAAAGCGGCGGTCTTACCTGAACCGGTATATGACAAGCCGATGACATCTTTTCCCTGCTGGATCAAAGGAATACATTTTTCCTGAATCTCTGTAAATTCTGAGAAGCCAAGGTCTAATACTGCCTTTTCAAATTCCGGCGTAAGAATGATGCCTTTCGTATCCATGAGGTTATGATTATCACTTCTACTTTTAAAGGTTTGCCTTTTTTATAGGGAAAATAGCCAGAATCAGAATAAAAATAATGTTAGATCACACAAACATCTTGCCTTCTGCAAGGCAGTCGCAAAGCTTAGCATAAACCTTTCGAAGCTCTTCTTTCTCTACCGCTTTTAATATGCGCCGGGCTAAAGTTCCTTTCGTCAATATCAGCTGCAAAGGCTCAATAAACTCTTTTTCTACATAAACCTGCGCAAGCAGATAACTCCATAATTCCTTAGCAGTGCAAGATTTTTTCTGCAAGCCAAAGCAACGCAAATAAGCTTCGTCATCTATGATAGTCTCTTCAGCAGCCGGAATGATAGATCTAAAAATAGCTACCAGCTTTCCCTGTGGATAAAGCTGCTGCTGGAAAGGACACCATCTCTCTTCTACTACTGCCTTTAATACTTTACTGATCAAAGAAGCAACTGCCAAGTCAGCTAAAGGGCATTCCTGAAGGTCTAAAACTCTGATCTCTATAGCGTTCCGATCAAAACGGGCGATCGCTCCTCTTGAATTCAAAAATTCATGCTGTAATAATCCTTCCGGATCATAGACGGAAATATCGCGGTAAGCCCGGGATAATAGTTTAGTATGATATTCTTCTATAGATAATATAGGTTCAGGGATCACATCTCCGGCGATAAATGGTATTTTTGCACAATTTTTTCGATAATACTCCAGACGCGAATTCATTATTCCGGTTATTTTTCCTTCTACAATAGGAGAGCTGGCGGCAAGGGCAGGCATTATAGGCAACAACAAGCGGATGGCGGTATGAAGTTTTCTGAATTCTTCATCGCCATTGAAAGGCAGATTGATATGCATGCTTTGGATATTGCTCCACCCGTGGCCTTTGCAATTGAAGATGCGATTATAAGATTGGTATACCTCAGTATATTCATGCGGCCATAAAAAAGTCTCTTTAAGCGGGTCCATCCAAGGATGCATGGCAGTAGGCATAAGCCTGCTTTTATGCTGCTTAAGTATGCTGTTAATGTGCTTGATGTTAGTGTTGAATTTTTCAGTAAGGCCGTGAAGATCAGCGGCCGGACCATTGCATTTCAGTTCAATTATGTGTAATGCCAGCTCGTTAGACCAAGCGATGTCTTTCGTTTCATAATCAGATGAATTTTCGCCTGCGACTTCTTCAAATATCTTATCTGCAAGCGGATTGACATCTAAAGAACCATTTACTATCATGTATTCTAATTCTATGCCATAACCTTCAAACAGGTGCAGCGCCATTTCCGGACCTCCTGGAACGATGCTGTTCCAAGCGCTGTAAGAAAACACCTATTATCCTTTCGTATAGCTCATCTTTCAATACTGCATCCTCGTAGCCGACTTCTATATTAGGATTATCATTCACTTCTATGATAAAAGCTTTGTTGCCTATCTCTTTAAGGTCCACGCCATATAATCCGTCGCCTATCAAATTAGCAGCTTTCAATGCCGTATCTACGACGTGTTTAGGAACTTGTTCGATAGGAAGGGTTTCACTGTTGCCTTCTTTCTTTTTTCCTTGATGGTCGCGCTTTATTATCTGCCAATGCTTATCTGCCATGTAATATTTACAGGCATATAACGGCTTTTTATTGATTATACCGATACGCCAATCAAAATCAGTGGACAAAAATTCCTGAACAAGGATCAGATCTGATTTTCCAAGAAGGAAGGACACCTTTTCATTCAGTTCTTCTGTATTTTCAACTTTCATGACTCCCAGAGAGAAAGAGCTGTCTGGCTGTTTCAGCACGCAGGGAAATCCCAAATCATCCGCGACTTGTTTTAAGTCCGTCTTTTTATGGACGATGAACGTTTTAGGTATCGGGACTTTGTGATGTTTGAGCAGTTCCTGCTGATACACTTTATTTGATTTCAATATTGAAGAGGTATCGTCAATGACCACCAGCCCTTCTGCCGCAGCTCTTCGTGAGAAACGATAGGTGTGATTATTTATGTTGTTGGTCTCGCGTATGAACAAGGCATCAAATTCAGCTATCCTTCCATAATCTTCCTTGGTTATGAACTCAACCCCGATGCCTACTTTCTCTGCAGCGCGGACGAAGCGCTTCAATGCTTTTTCATCTGACGGCGCATCTACTTCATTCTCATCACGAAGTATGGCCAATTCATATAAGGGAGCTTCTTCCTTGCGCGGCTGGTTCTTCTTTGCAAAATATCGCTGCGCAGAACCGATCACGAATGGTTTATGTTCATCCGGAATGCCATTATAAGAGATGGGATACACATTCTGCAACGCCCATTTTTTATCAAATGTGAATTGAGCCCGTAAAAAAGGAGCATGGAATAACTTGAACAGGTGAGAAGCTAACTTATCATACTTCTGTTCGATATTTTTACCGAAGTAGATACTTAACGTAAATGATTCCTCCTTAAGCGGAGAAAGAGCCTGCTGGATAAGATCTTCCAATTCTTCTGAAGCCAGTTTTATGATGGTCGGCGATTTGATGTCTTGTATAGTATTGATATTTGGGATAGGTTTCTGCCTTCTGGCTTCAGCAAGCAGCGATACATAATATCCAAAGGTCTGGTATTTGTAAGATTTACAGAGGTTGAATACGCGAACGTTCCTTAGATTAAGAAATTCCGGCTGTGATAAGTAATCCCTTGAGGAAATCACCCTGACACCTGGAAGGTCCAACCCCCACTCTTTGTAGTTGTCTACGACTATTAGTGTTTCAATAAAGGATCACTTCCTTTAAACAAGACTGAAAGTAGAAAATCATCTGCTTCTATACTTTTAGTACCCCTTTTATGAAATAACGCCCCTTTTGTGATTACCACAATAATTCTGTTGCTTGTAAGGATAACTTGCTTTTAAACATGTCGGAATCATTGAAAGGTCGTAAAAATGCTGAAAAGCATTAAAGGACTAAAATTGGGTCAGTTTCTTCTGCTGACTCTTATGCTTAAGCAACCTGCTTTCCTGCAGCAGCATTGAAAGATCAAACCCTAATTTATTCTTTATCAGCTCCTCAGCGTATTTTAACAACAAGCTTTGATCAGAAAAATAGACCGCTTGCTGCTGAAGGCTTTTCCTTGCGGCTTCGCGGCAGACCCATACGCCGAGAGGAACGTTATATTCGGAAGTTATGAACCTTAAAGCCAGGCAGCTTCCCTGCCGTTTTAGCTCTTTCATCTTTTCTAATACTGGCAATCGGCAGGCATAATAACCTCCGGCGGTCTCTTCGGCATAGTTTTTTCTTCCTTCGTAGCTTTCGTAATCTGTAGAATACATATATCCATTTTTAGACCAGGGATTTACAGGACTGGACAGATAGGTCTCGAAAAGCTCGTAGCTCCAGATATCTGGGAAGAACAACATAAGATAATAATTGCCCCAGCTTCCGCCAAAATAAAGTTGGTATTCGCCGACAGGAAAGTCTTTTATCTCGGTTATCAAATGTTTTCCGACCGTATCGTCAACCGCAGTTATGCTCCATCTTGTCGGCACTAATCTGCGGTTATCTTTCAACCCTATGCTTCCTACTGACAGAAGCTTATTGAGCGAGCTTTCTTCAAATCCTTTTTTATAGAGATCAAGAATGGCAGGAGCGGCTTTAAGATCGGTATCAGAAACCATTTTTTCTACTTGATGATCTATTTTAGGATTAGCGGTAATGCGCGCATTTTTTACTGTCGCCTGCGGGCCGAAAGGAATTATCTCTCTTTCCGGCTTCAGCTGAAGCTGAGGCATCTTGGCCAGATTGACTTCCAGCTCTACCGCCTTTCTAGCCATGCCTACTTCCCGTATTATATCTAAGAAGCCAGTATTTTTGCTGAGTTGTTTCACATTAGCCTGGCTGCGGGAATTAACAAGGCCGTAACGCATGCTGGCTACCTGCCCTATGGCAAAATTTCCTTTGCTCCAGAGGCGAGGCGAATCATAATAAGAAGTATCTCCTGAAAACTGCGGGCTTAAAAAACCAACATTTACGTTCGGATATCCGTACTTGCCGATGAAAGGGGCAGGAGAGCTTCCCTGAAAATCAGCCTTGAATGATTTATTGATATTCAGATGCGGTATCTCTTCTATATCCTTGTATCTGACACGGCGGATCTGCATGGCGATATTCCGATCATTTACTTTTATTTATTGTGGTTGCCAAGAAGAGACTAACTAAATTATCGTTTCTAATTCGTCTAAATACTTTTCAAGTTTTGAGATGAACTTTCTCTCTTCATTTTTGCCCCTATGTGGATTTTTTCTAAACTCAAAAGCATCATAAACGATATGGCTTTTGTTTTTGATGGATTCTGTTATTCCTTTAAAAGAATGTTCTACTTTCTTTCCTTTAAGATTCTGGCTCCATTCTATTAACCAAAAAACCTCTTTAAGCAATGGCTGGAAACCGATGACTCTTTCTTGATATGCTTTGACATAGCCGTCTCTAATTTTATTAATTTCATCGCGTAAAATTTTATTTTTTGCTCTAATGGGATATTCCTTCGGATTTAGTGGAACACCATAGATCAATCCATATTCCTTTAATTTTAACAGGAACAAATCAGGTTCTGCTCTTAGATCAGGAGTATAACTCCCTTTAGAGGATAGTTTATTATTTCTAAATTCCGATAATGAAAGAGGCACTACACACACTGGATCTATTTCAGGACTATTAACTCCAAATATGGCTCCCTCGTATTTATTTTCAGTCACAATAGGGACCATATCGACATCACTGCCTTCTTTCATCTCTCTGCGAGCAAAACTGCCTTTAATATAAATAGCGACCAATGCTTTGGGAGGAATGGAATCTATAACTAGATTTCTTGCTTTCACTACAGAATCTATTGCTTTTTTCTCTACTATAGTTCTATTTTTCCATGATTCCCAAAAATCATATTTATTCATACCTTTTAATATAAACTGCTAACTTATAAAAGTTTATGCCTGCTAATTTATTACCAGTACTTTCACCTCATTCGGGGAAGCATAACCGGTTATTCAAAACTACAACAGATACTTTTTTAAAGAAACAACGATATTTTAATCTGTTAATGCGGACGTGCTGGAGCGGTCAAACGGGATGGTTGATTCTATGACAAAAATCAAGAATTAGTCCAAGCTTAGGCCGTTCTAAACGGAAGACACCCATTGGCTTAGTGCCTACGCAGGTTCGAATCCTGCCGTCCGCATATTTTTATCTATCTTCTATGCTATATTTTCTAGGACAATTATGAATATAAATCATGATTTGACAATCTTTTAATTTTATACGTAGGAGGAAAGAGTTATGAAAAATTATGCAACGATGGCTTTATTATTAGTTACCGCAGCTTGCGGTAGAGAAGAAGAAGTTAGTCCAACAAATGCTTCTTCAGGAAACGCCGGAGCTGGTGGAATGACAACCACTACCAGCATTAACGGTGGAAATGGTGGTATGGGAGGAAATAATGTTGGCGGAGAAGCCGCTGGCGGTTACGGCGGATCTGGAAACTGCGATGATATTTCCGGAAAATTCGTGACTTATTCTCAAGGAGGATGGAATAATCAGGCTGAACTGCTTTCAACGCTTGTAGGAAATGGTGTACTTATCGGAAAAGCAGATGCTGATTACGCATCATTCACTAATGCTGATGCAGTGGTAGCTTTCCTTCCGGCCGGAGGAACTCCTAATGCGTTGCAGGGACAATATGTAAATCCTGCTACGACTCCTGCAGGAAATCTTGCCGGACAGGCTTTATCATTAAAGTTAAACGCGCTATCCAGCAATCAAGCTTGCGGATACACTTTAGCTGATTTAGTCGCAACTGAGGGAGACTGCAAGGACATGAGCGTCAGTGAAGTTCTTGAACTGTCTGATTTAGCTCTCTCTGGAGCGGCAGTTTCACTAAGTTATTCCAGCCTGAAAGAATGTGCTAGAAAGATCAATGAAAACTTTGATTACGGCGGAAACAACGGTTATCTGCGTTTTCCTTAGATATTAATTTTTTATCTCTTTTTCTTATCTTTATCCCGAGATCAGATTTTCGATAGCTGCTATTATCCGTTCATTGTCCGCTTTTGTCTCCGTGAATCCGGAAATCTTCTTAGCAGATGATTTTAAAGAATTATAAAGATCGGAATTCAGAAGTATGCATCTTCTGATAGTAGATATTGTCACGGGCCGTTTCCAATCCAATTTGCTGTTTGAAAGAGTGTTCAACAATTCCAGCAATCTTTCAAAAGACTGAAGGCCGCTATTCACAAGAAGTTCAGTATTTACCGGGTCTATACTTTTGGTGAATATGTTTTTTCCTTCCGGATTGATCAGAGGAAGCATCTCTTCAAGCACGGTCTCCATACCATGGATGTAAATATAAAGATCATTAATTTCCCGTTTGTCGATGGTATCGGTCTCGATGTGAGTCATTATCCTGCTGGCATGCTGCCTGAATAATAAAAGGCTGGAACGAAGGCGATTGATCTTTTCCTTAAAAGACATCTCATAGATCTCTTCCAGGATGATATCCTGCTTGATAGACACTAATTTAGATGTCACTAACGCTAGCAAAAGAAGACCCAACGTGACTTCTGCAATAGCCATCACCTTGAAAAATCCTATAGGAATGATATCTCCAAATCCGGTTGATGTGGCGGTGATAAAGCTGAAATATACTGCATCTGTCGCTTTAGTTATAGGCTGCTTGCTTACGGTCGATACAAGATCAGCCCCTAACCTCCCCAAGAAAAAGTAATATATCACTCCGAATAGAAATATGAGAAAAAACCAAAACAGAAGAATCTGATAGAACTTAATCTTATCTAAGGAGAATAGCCTCTTTTTTCTTATATCAAGGAATGCTTCCTGTAAGCTTAGAAACTTCTTTTTCATACTCTGCCTTTTTTAGAACATAGTCCATTACGTTATATAAATATCTTTCTCAGAGAAAGAGTTTTGAGCTTAAAATGAGACTCAAGCTTCCCTAAACAATCTAGCTACTTTCTCTTTTCCTATCTCCAATATGAATGAAGCCAATCTCGGACCGCGCTCTTTGTTGATCAATACGCGATAAGCAAGGGTGAAGAAATCTTTAGGCAGGATGTTATGCGCCTTGCAGAGTATGTACATCTCTTCGTGCAATTCAACGTCATTCCAATCGCGTTCCATCAATTTTTTTGCTACTTCATGCAGGAATTTGCTCTCTTCTGCTGTAAGTTTCGCCTGCGATCTCTCCTGCACCGAAAATTTAAATTCTTCAGGCGCATGCTGCTGTAGCCAATTCTTAGCGCATTCTGCTCTGGAACGCAGCCTTTTTTTATCATGTTCATTTTTTAACTGCTGCGAGAAATAAGCAACTACCTTATCTATATTAAAACTATTTATCTGCAATAGAGTAGTAAGGTGCCTGAATTTTGGCTGGTAAGGGATAGTCTTAGATATCTCACCGATATAGCTTAACTCATACGCTACTTTGTATTTTTCCGCTTTCTTGTCCTGAACCTCTTCCACGCCGTAATAGATCCGTTCAGCCTTGTCAAAATCTTCATAGATGGTCAATACATCGGCATCAAAACTTATGGCAAATTCCTTATTAGGCCTGGTCCCGGAAAAAAGATATCTTGCCACTTCCGGCTCATACACCTGAAGGACATCATTAAGAGTAATAACATCACCTTTGGAACTGGACATCTTGCCGTCCATGCCTTTAAGGCTGATGAAATCATACATAACATAAGTAGGAGCATCAAAGTTCCAAAGCTCTTTGCAGATGATCTTACCGGTATCGTAACTTCCACCCACAGTTGAATGATCTTTTCCGCCTGGTTCAAAGTCTACTTTTTCATAAGCCCAGCGCATAGGCCAATCAACCCGCCATTTTAATTTTACTAAATTAGGATTTTTCTTGAAATCAAGCTCTTCTTTCTGTCCACATTCGCAGACATAGCTTATATCATAATCTCCTAACCAGCGCAGTTCAGTGATAGTATCTTTCCCGCATCCAGGACAGAATAAAGAGATAGGGAGCCAATCCTTTTCCAACGGCTCTTCACGATATTGATCTAATATTTTTTTTATAGCATCGTTGTTTTCTAAAGCATGTTTCATCTGTTCGGCATATTCTCCGGAACGATATTTCTTAGCCTGATACAGGAATTCCGGCTTGATGCCAACTTTATGTATTGATTCTTCAACTTCTTTTTCGTTATGTTCTGCGTAGCTTTTATGACAGCCGAAAGTATCTGGAGTGTCAACGATCGGTTTGCGCAGGAAGGTTTTTAGGATATCCTGTTTTGGCATGTTGGCAGGCACTTTACGGAATACGTCAAAATCATCCCAGGAATAGATGAAGCGGATCTTCTTGCCGCGTTTTTCTAATGCCCTTCTTACCAGATCGACAGTGATGATCTCTCTAAAGTTTCCGATGTGCACGGTCCCAGAAGGAGTAATGCCTGCTGCTAGGGTATATGATTTCTTATCGCCTTTCTCTTCGATGACGCGGTCAGCGGCCACATCGGTCCAGTGGAATGATTCTTCCGGTTCCATGTTTTGAAGTTAGAGAGGCGATTATATAAATATTTTGCAAGAATAGGCTAATATGAAATCCTTGGTCACTAACCACTTCCCGAGCGTATTCAAATAACACATTCACGTCGGTAAGGGGGATGCCCCCTACGGGGAACACCGACTCTCGACGTAAACCCTAGTTTTAGCGAGGCTGTTAGTGACCTGCGGGAGCATAGGGTTTCATATTAGCCGCAAGAAGAGAAAAAAATCTAAAAAATACCCTTTAATCAGCTAAGGCGTAACATTTAAGGTCAAATAAGCATTTTTCCATGCATTTTTCCTTTTCAGGAGTATCTTCCTTGCCGCAAACCTCTGATTCCAGTTCACATGATAAAGATTGCATAGTAGTACATTGAGGCCATGCTGAGGCATCTGTTATCGGCAGTGAAGGATCTACCGTTACGCCAAATCCAAATACCCGCAAGGCATTTCTGTAAGCAAATGCTTCCTGGTGCCTTGGTTCAAGCTTGCCTATGAAAAGACGGGAAAATTTGATGATAAGATCGTAGACTTCAGGCTCAAAGTTATATTTCGGCCCCATCTCAGTGCCCCACATCACTTTTGAAGGCGCTGCATCTATAAGCGGTTTGTAATCGACTATTGCGTTATTGACTAATGCCTCATACCGCACTGAAACTTTGTCTATATCATTAAATCCTCTTACAAAGAATAAAGCAGCGTTTTTTACTGAGCTTTCTTCATATTCCTCATATTGGTAAAGCATACCTACGCTCTCCTGCGGCAAAAACATCATATGATCCACATCTATGCTGAAAAATAAGTTTTCATGTGTCTTGAGAAGGTCTATGTAAGATTCCCTATCTTTCTTAAGATCAGTGCGATACATATGTATCAAAAAATTCATATCAGGATATTTTTCTATAACGTTCTTAACCCGGCCAGCTTCTCCCACTGCAGGATGGAACATAACCATAATATTTTTTTCTTTGGCAAGACCATAAATGTCCGTTATCTGCTTGCTATCAGCATGATAACCAGTATAATCCATGACATCAAGCTCACCAAATCCTTTTACAAAATCCTGTCCGGCGATTTCCCTTACTGCATCGAGATTAGAACGCAACCGCCCGGTCATCTCGCTTCCTAAAATCTTCAGAGCCTCTTCTCCTGGCAAGGATAACGAGATGTAAGGGATAATCCTATAAGGATGCTTCTGCACAGCGTATAAAGCATAGCCTAACCCTTTATTGTTCATCAGCAGATCCCTTTGAGGAGGGTAGTCTATCTTAAAGTAACCTATAAAAAAATTCATGCCATTCCGATCAAAATTTTCAAAATATTTATCCATGTTCCCTTCTGAACCTATCTGAAGAGAGGTATCAAAAAGAGGGCCGTTATAGGCGCCAGGATAAGTAAGGTTGGGGTATATCAGCTCAAATTCTGATGTAGAAGCCGCAGATCCTGTTTCGGCAGGGATATCTACCACTGCCATGGGAGTCTGCTGCGCACAGCCGGAAATAAGAAGTAAAACCGCTGAAAGTAAAGAAAGCAAAAAAATAATTTTTTTCATGATCAAATAAATATTTTAAAATTATTAAATGTTTCTATTTTAGAAAAATAGTTTTAGATGCAACTTATGCAACTAACCGACATCCATCTCTACAACTTCTTTGCACTGCTTTTCAATAAGGCAATCCTGATAGCAAGCGTCCTGCTCGGCAGTCAAAATATCTGAATCTGGAATCTCACAGGAAGCATCGCAATCGCTCATCTGAGCTTCAGAGCAGTCTGGCCAGGAAACCGTATCGAGCACTTTGATGTTCGGATCTGCTGCAACCCCTTCTCCAAATACCCGCAAAGCATTCCTATATCCTACCGCTTCCTGATGTTCTTTATCGAATCCGGCGATCACAAACCGCGAAATCTTTACTGCGCGGTCAAATACTTGAGGATCAAAAGCGTATTCAGGGCCTATCTCGGTTCCCCACATCACTTTATCCGGGACAGCATCCACTATCGGCTTATAGGCGCTGATAGCATTGCTGATCATTATCTTTTCCTTGGAATTGTAATAGGAGATAAATTCATTGATGGATCTCTGCTTATCACCGCTGTCTAGATCATAGATAGCATCGCCATCGATGTGTATTATATGCGCAGCGTCCATGCTGAAAAATAGGTTGTCATGCTCTTGCAGCATCTTGATCAATTGGCTCTTGCTTTTATCCAGATCTTCACGATACATGTGTATAAGGAAAACCCTATCAGGGTAAGCTTCGATCATTTTTTTGACGTCATCTATCTTATTAGCTACTGGATGGAACATAAAGTTGATATCATTTCTCTGCGCAAGATCGATAAGCTGCAATACTTTTGGATCATTATGCCTTACATCCCATTCCTGAGTCTCTACTTCGCCGAATCCTTTGATAAAATCATTTCCTACAATCTTCTTTGATGCGGCTAATGTTTTGGTGTACATGGAAGTAAGCGTAGCGCCAAGATACTGTTCTACCTCTTCTCCTCCGATACCAGGATTGAAGAAAGGGATTATCCTATAAGGGTGTTTCTGCACGGCATCAATGACTTCGCCCAGCCCTTCGTTGCTTACCAAATTATCGGCAGCAGGCTCGCCTTCTATCCCGAACATGCCGATGAAATAATTTATCCCGTTATTATCAAGAAGCTTAAAATAAGAATCCATGGAAGCTGAACCGACCTGTTCAGAAGTGCCGTACAACGGGCCGTTATAAGCGCCATCGTATTTTAATCTTGGATAGATTATCTGGTGTTTTGGCGCAACAGGTTTAGTTTCTTCTTCGACTGGAGCTGTTTCAGCTGCGGGAGTAACATTCTCTACAGTTTCAGTGGGGATAGGTTCTTCTATAGGCTGGGCTGGGACTTTTTCCGGAGCAGGCTCTTCAGCAGCTGGATTTTCCTGAGCACAGCCAAAGATAAAGAGAGATATGATTAGAATAGAAAACATAAACACTAAGCTCATTCTCATCTGCTGAAGAAAATTTCTTTGATTATTAAATGTTTGTTTTCTAGAAAAATCAAATCCTTGATTTTCTTTTGATAATGAACCACAATATTACCAACAAAATTACTATACTTACAGGAACGATCATCCATAACCTGGAGCTTTGCGGCCGGATATTTTCTGTTTCCGGCTGAATTTCAGGGAGAGCATTTTTTTGGCCATATGCATCGGGAGCAGATTGCTGATCAGGTCCTTTGTTAACGTATGTATCTAATGGCGCAGGCGAGATTTCTCCCTTAAAAAAATAAATTTCGCCGGTTCTTACTGCCCCGACAATATGCGAAGCATCATCTGATATGTAAGCAAACCTTACATCTTTTCCAGGCTCCATCATTCCCGTCCTGTGCTCCCACAAAATGGTCCCTTTTGTATCTCTCAATTCTAATTCACCTTTCTGGTTTCCGCTGACAATATACTTTTTATCCTTGGTAGTTGCGCCGCTTACAGAGTCATATCCTTTCCATA
>CAYHKV010000016.1:0-12916 GCA_964357125.1 uncultured Methanosarcinales archaeon
TTTTCTACCAATCTTTTAATTTCTTCATTAATTTTATCTAATAAAAGCCAAATTGTATTAATCACCATCTGCTGATCATCTTTATCACTAATTCCAACCATATATACTGCTTTTACATCATCATAGATTAAATAATAAATCCTGCGGCCGCCAATCTTCTTCTCTCTCAGATAAGGGTAACCCAATGGTTTTCCAATGTGCGGATTTTCAGCAAGATGCTTAGGAATCTTTTCAGCAATTTCCCTATCAGCTTTTGGCCATCTTTTTAATTCATCAAGATAAGTATCAGTTCAGATTACAACGTACATTCTTTAGATCACAGACTAACTGTTATTTAAAACTATTTTTTTTAGTAGTAAATATTTTGTGGATAACGACAAGATCTTTTTTTCGCAGATGTTATAATCAAATTAGAAGAATGGGATCATCACTTCTTTCTGATCTCTTGCTGACTTTACCGCACACAAAGCAGCCAGAGTTGAGTTTGCACCATCTTTAAGATTAGTCCTGGTGTCTCCATCTTCAATTATTGCAGTAAGCCAATCATCTACTTCTGGTCCGTAAGGGTGGCCTTCAATTCTTTGTGCTTCTAAAGGTTTAAATCCATAATTTTGTGAAATATTTCTTTCTGGAACACATATCTGGTCTCGTTCGATGGTTCCTTTAGTGCCAAATATACGAAGATTATAGAATGGATCTTTAGGACATTCAGGCGCCCAGAGAGTAACTACTTTAGCCAACGATCCGTCATGAAATTTGAAAATAGATACCATCGAATCGTCATTTGATAATTCTGGAAATGCAAGATGGTTACTATATGAAAAAACAGTTATAGGCTCTTCTCCTTTTATCCAACGCAGGATATCCAAGCTGTGGCTGCCGCCGCTTACCATAGGTATCTGATCCTGAAGATACCAATTTTTTCCTGTGACTGGATCAGTTGCATTAATTTTATATTTGAGATTATGGATGTAGTCAGATTCCATATAAAATATTTTACCAAGTTTTTTAGAACGTACCACTTCCCTCACTTTTCCAAATACTGGATTGAACCGTAGGATATACCCTACTTCAATTTTTAAAGAGGGAACTTTTTCGGAAGCCCGGACCATCTCTAAGAGATCTTCTTCCGTATTAGCTAGAGGCTTTTCTATAAGAATATGTTTTCCTGCCCCAAGTGCAGATAGGAACGGTTCTTTATGATAACCATCAGGCGTATGTATGCTCACCGCTTGTACGTTTTGATCAGCTATCATCTCGTGATAATTTTGATAAAGATTAGTTATCCCCAGCCTATCACCAACGGTATGTAGCCTGTATCCATCTTTATCACAAAGTGCGACCAATTCAGATTTATCAGAAGCTATATGCGCCGCTGCATGTTGCTGCCCGTTATGACCAAGACCTATAATCCCTACTTTTACCTTTGTCATTTATGTTCTTCCCCCAGCCCAGACAGCGCACTCCTGAAGCGTTTCAGCTGCTGAAGGGTATTTCTTTACTAATTCGCCGATAGTCAGGTCTTTGGTTATCATCAGAGTAAGATTACCCGTATTTTTTTATAAAGATTTCTTGAATTTTTACAAAATCTCTTTTTCGCAAGTGTTATAAATCGACCAATAATCCCAAAAATAATGCCAAAAATAGAGCCAAAAGAGATCTTTCTTGACCAGCCGCATCCCAGCTTCAGCGACTTAGAACTTAAACTGGTGCAAAATTACCATTTTAGCTATAGGAAAGATGCCGCTCAGCTTAAAGCGAAGGCAAAAACAACAGCAGTAAAAAATAGTTTTGATTATTACCTGTTCGTAGATGAAATAAAAGATCCAGAAAAATCAAGGCCGGGACAGGTAGGTAGCATACATTATTACAACAGAAAAAAAAATAATCAATATATAAACTAGCTTATCACTTCTTCTTGACTACCAGATAATACACCAACGCAGTTATGATGCTGAATACTATCGCTCCTGTTATCCACAACACTTTATGCAGGGTTTTCATCTTCTTCTGAAAACTCAGCACATCATAAATAACCCATATTGCACAAGCCAATCCAACTACCCATAAGATATTGCCTAACATTCTAAATCACCTCAATATACTAAGTAAATCATTCCACTTTTATATTCTTTTCCTTGATGGTATTCAAGATCAGCTGGGTTTCCGTCCTCTGCACAAAATCATAAGCCTGTATCTTCTTCAGGAAAACATCAAGGCTTTTCCTGCTCTTGAATTTAGCGATTATCAGCGCATCAAAATTTCCGGTAACGTCATAGATAGCAAATACGTTAGGATGCACAGCGATCTTATTTTCAACTTCAAAGAGTTTTCCTTTAGAGATCTGCATCTGGATAAGAGCATGCACATCATACCCTGCTTTTTCGTAATCTATTTCTGCGCTGTATCCTTTCAGGATTCCTTGTTTTTCCAGTTCACGGACTTTGTTGATAGCAGTCACTACAGAAACTCCTGACTTTTTAGCGATTTCCCGAAAAGATAATCTGGCTTCATCCACCAGTATGTTCACTATTTCGCTGTCTTTGGGCTTGAGCATATTGACAAATGTTTAATTTTTATGCTAATTAAAGTACTAATAGTTAAAGATTATTTAAGATTTACGCATTTATTAAACAAAAATAAACTAAAAGCAAGTAAAACTTAAAGAATGCATTTATTTTTTTCCTAAAAAACATCATCGAGGTGATGCTTAGATGAAAGTTATCGCGGAATATATATGGTTAGATGGGATAAATCAGGAAAAAGGAAAATTATGGCAGGAAGCACGAAGTAAAGCCATGGTCTTTGATGCTGGCGCCGATAGTGAGGTATTCGAAGTAAAAAACATGCCACCTTGGGGTTTCGATGGAAGCAGTACTGAACAAGCTGCAGGCCATTTTTCTGATTGTGTTCTGAAACCGGTCAGAGTGTATAAAAATCCATTACGAACTATTCCAGGAACTCATTCAGTGATGGTGTTAAGTGAAGTGTACCTTACGCCCAAGGAAAAAAATCTAACACCGACTGAACCGCACCCTTCAAACACCAGGGTGAACTTAGTAAAACTTGTTGAAAAATATAATCATGAAGAATTCTGGTTCGGTCTTGAACAGGAATATACGTTCATGCGCGTTGATGAGAATGATCCAAGCAGGATTGTCCGACCTTTAGGCTTCCCAAAAGGAGAAGGGTTTCCCATAGAGCAAGGAAAATATTATTGTGGAGCTGGCGCTGATAAAATTGTAGGAAGGCAGATAGTTGAAGAACATCTTCGGGCTTGCCTGGAAGCTAAAGTTCTTATCGCAGGCATAAATGCTGAAGTGATGCCGGGACAATGGGAGTATCAGATAGGAAATGGAACTTCAAAAAGCGATCCATTACGAGTAGCTGACGATTTGATCATAGCAAGATACTTGATGGATAGGATAGCAGAAAAATATGGCATTGTCGCTTCATTAGAACCAAAACCCCATGCTCAATGGAACGGAGCAGGCGCGCACACTAATTTTTCTAATATAGCTATGAGGGCTAGCGATACTGGCTTTCCGGAAATGCTTGCAAAACTAGAAAAACACCATAAAGAACACATCGCAATTTATGGTCCGGGCATTGAAAGGCGCCTTACCGGCCTCCATGAAACTTCAAGCTGTGAAAGATTCAGTTACGGTGTCTCTGACAGGGGAGCAAGTGTAAGGATACCCTGGCAAGTGGCTGCAAAAGGCAAGGGATATCTGGAAGATCGCAGGCCTTGCGCAAACATGGATCCGTATGCGATAGAAGCAAAGATCATAGAAACGGTCATGGAAGGCTAAAAGTCCGTTAATTTTTTTTCTTTCTTTTTTTCCTGTATAACTTCAGCAATCACTTCAAAATCTTTTTTCATCTGCGCGAACATCTCCGGATTCCTGCCAGAATAAAGATAGTTTGCCGGATGTATGACTGGAACTATTTTCCGCCCCTCTTTCTCAAATTCTTTTCCCCTCAACGAGGTAATCCCCTTTTTTCCAAGTATCCGTTCTGTAGCAAAATTACCAATAGTGACTATCACTTTAGGCTGCATTATTTCAATCAATCTATCCAGCCGATCCCTGCAGTTCTCTACCTCTTCTTTAGCCGGATTGCGGTTATTCTCCGGCCTGCATAAGATTGTATTGGTTATGAAAATCTTTTCGCGTGACAGACTTACTGAAGCCAATAATTGATTCAATACCTGCCCGGACATCCCACAGAAAGGTATTCCTTGCTTATCTTCATTCGCGCCAGGAGCTTCGCCGATAAATAACGCTTCTGCTTTTGGGTTTCCAGAACCAAAAACCACCTGCGATCTGGACTGGCATAAAGCAGGGCATCTGGAGCAGGAAGAATATTCTTGTTTCAGCTGTTCAAGAAGCATATAATCTGCAGATAAATATATCATTTAATAATCTTTTCATGACAAAAACTCATCTGCTTCTGCAATACATCCCAAACATGCTTTCCATCCGCAAAAGATCTTCATATTTAAGGACATTAAAACTTCTGGATCTTTCTTTAGTTGTCGCAGTGCCAAGATCTATCAGCCAGGGGATGCCTTCAGTATCTACTACTATATTTTTTCCCGCGATATCTAAGTCAGCGATTCCCAGATCATGCAAGGCTAAAATGGCCGCTTCGATACTTTGGCATTGAGCCGGATTTAAGGCCTTAGTTTCTTCCACAGTTTTTCCTTCGATATAATCTCTTACTAACGCTGCCGCATCGATGGAATCATATCTGCCCACATGATATTCTTTCATAGACACTATTTTAGGTATAGATTTAATCCTTTCAAGGATATCTTTCTCATTAGAAACATGTTCCAGATACGAAGGCCAATTTCTGGTCGCAGTTTTCAGGACATAAACCTCTCCGTCTTTAAATGCCCGGTAAGCTAAGGAACCGAACTTCAGGCATTCAGGATTTTCAAATCCAAGGCTCTTGATAAATCCTAAGCAGTGTTCCAGTTCGTAATGGTCCATAGTATCACACCTTGTTTTCCAATCCTTCAAAAAGTTCGTCTAGACGTACCAAATCTCTTTGCACTAAAAAGTCATAATGGCTTTGGCTTGTTTTATTGCGAAGCCTGGCCGTGCCAAGGTCTATAAAATAAGGTATTCCTTGCTTGTTTATAATTATATTCCATCCTGCAAGATCTAAAAAAGCGCATCCCCCTTTATGAAGAAGCCGCACCGTGTCTTCGATAGTTTTCTGCTGTAAGGTGTTTATTTTTTTCTTGTGGCCGCCAAATTTTTGCAATGGTTCGCCCTCTATATAATCCCTGACTAGAGCGATTACAAGATGCCCTTTGATCTTTTTAGAATGATAAGAATGCTTGTTCACAATATTCGGCATCCCTAGCGTATGATCAAGAACTTTATTTTCCCTAACTACCTGACGATATTCCCAAGCGCCAACAGCCTGTCCTTTAAATCTAGCCGCAATCTTTAGGACCGCAAGCTCTTGGTTCTTTGAGATCAGATACACAAAATTAGAACCGTCACAGACATAAGACTCATTAGGCCTATTTAAGAGATCAACTATCCCAAATTTATGCCTGTTGATAAAACCATCATACAATATTTCCTGTTCAGATAATGGCAGTTTCATTTTAGATCAAACTTCCCAAACCACCACACACCCTTGAGAAAATTATTAAAAATAAAAATTAAATTATTTTTTCTTGAACTCAGTATATCCGGTCTTTCCGCACACCATCCTGTTCTGATGATTTGCCATGAAATCTCCCTGGGATTTTGGCGAAAACCTGTTCTTTCGCACTAATTTGTCTCCCTGAACTTCATATACTTTCCAAAGCTGGCTGCCGGGCTTTTTCTTAGCTCCGCCTTTCGCTGCTGGTTTCTTTGCTGGTGCTGCCATATTTATTGATCACCTTTTGATTTTTTTCTTTTATCTCTTAATTCTTCTAAGTGCTCTAATTCCTTATTACGGTCATACTTGTTAAATGCCATACTTGCGCCCACAAGACCCAAAAACATCACAGGTCCTGCAACAACTGCCCACCAATCAATTTTTCCTTGTTTTGGAAGACTTACTGAATGCTTTTCTTTAATACCTACATATTCTTGATTTGCAGACTGATAACTTAAAAATACAGGATTGCATTCTTGCGCTGGGCTTGCAGTAAGACAATTTTCCAGGGCAGATAAGGCATTTTCTCTTCTTTCATAAACTACTTTTACTTCTTCATTTCGATTTGCTTGTGAAACAAAAACATCATAAGTTAGTGCTACTCCCCCACCAACTGATACACCAGCTGCTGCTGCGCCAGCCAAAGCATATTTAGTTGAAGTTTTCATCGTTCGTTTTTCTCCGCAGATATCTTTTGTTCTAATCCTTTTTCCTTCTCTTCTTTTCTCAGATGATAACCTTTCAGAAGGCTGTAGCATCCAGCCAGCCCTAAGACCAGCGAATTCACGACCATATCCCGAGCAAATGAGTCTGGCAATTCTTTGGCCGCTTCATGATTGATCGGGTCTTTCCTGAATCTGTTGTATTCTATCACTCCCGCGACATTGGCTGCCGAAAAGGAGATACCGATCGCACCGATCAGATTATAGAATGTTGAAGTTTTCATTTATTCTTTCTTCTCTTGCTGAGCCTTCTTGGCTTCTGCCGCTTTCTTCTTTTCCTGTGGAGTAGGCCTTTCAGCTTTCTTTCTTGATTCTAAAGAATTATATACAACACACTCAAAAAGAGCTTCCATCTTGCTGTATTTGGTGTATATCTGGCGCATCACTACATTTCCAGCTTCGGTATTGAAGTTTTTCGCTACCGCTTCTGCCACCTGTGCGTTGCTGGGTGTAGAACCTTCAAATTTTACTTCCCCATGCACTTCAGTCCTTCCGAACAAAGAGTTTTCTATTTTTTCCGTAATTGTCATATCCATTGTATAATCACCTGACTTTTATGGCGTATTCGCCTTTAGCCTGTATCCCCACTTTTTCAGCGATAAGGGACTTGCTGGTATCGACGATATACAATCTTCCCTGCCAAGTGCTGGTAAAGCTGCTCGAGCCACAGGAAGGGCAAGTATCTCCATCGACAAATAATTTACATTTTTTGCATGCTTCTTTCTTAGCCATTGTTTATTTACTCCTTCTCCTCTTTCTTTGATTCTTTGACAGTAACGGCCGGCTGTTCCAGCCACTCTAATTTACCTAAGCCTTCCTGCCTCATGGTCAGGCCTATTTTAGGATTATGAACATCTTTATAACTTACTGCGATGATCCTGGCTTTGCACTTATCTCCTACTTTAAGGGATTGGTTAGTTTTCTTCCCCTGAAGGACTTTTTCCTTGCTGAAAGACACATAATCATCCATGCTTTGCGAGATATGCACCATGCCCTCTACTCCGCCCATGTCTATGAAAGCTCCGAAATCAGTTATATCCCGTATAGTACCATACACTAATTCATTCATTTCCGGACGGAAAGTCAATAATTCAAATTCAGCTTCAAAGTATCCTGCGCCGTCACCGGGAACTATGACTCCTTCTTTTATGTCTCCGACGCTGATCACGTTCATGACAAAACCTAATTCCTTAGAGACAAAATTATCATAGCCTGCTTTTATGTTCTTGAGCACTGCTTCGCTCTTACTCAGGTGAAACATTTTAGGCGGTACTCTCACATAATCTTTGACTTTGGTCTTGTAGAACATTCTCTGGAATCCTCCTTGGAGTTATGAATAGCTATTTCTTACTTATTTTGGGCTTTGGTTTATAAAGGTTTCTAAAATCTTCTTAAGATTTTAAAACCCCAAAGGCGAACCTTTGTATGGTTACGGAAATTTTCTCTTCAAAATTTCGCAAACCCGGAAATTCCTGGTTTTGTATGATTACGGTGAAGTTTGGCCAAAATTCAATCGCATCTGGCCACATATACATTATAACTATTCTGATATAACCATTATAAACCAGTTCCCCTTGATAAAAGCTATGTATCTCCAACAGTCAAAGCTGGAAGAGTACATCCCTGACCTCGCCCAGAAGGTGGAATCGATTTCTGGATTGAAAGTTCCTTTGGATAACTTAAAGTTCAAGGTCATAAACGGGCTGCCTGCCCGCAGCATAGATGAATTATTAGAAGAGGCTGCTATTGTCTTAAACAAAGATGTCAAAAAGATCATTGATTACATCGGCCCGCTTCCTAAAATGGTTTTTGAACATTCATTAGCCACATATTCTTCTTTATCTGCTGAAATAAGATTATTTTCGGCTAACCTGCCGCCGATGCCTGAAAATGCCATAAAGATGATCATCGGCCATGAGTTGGCCCATCACGCCCAGTTTTCAATTGCGCCTTTCAAAAGATTGGCTGATCTTGCTCAGGCCTATTCCATCTTGGCCTATTTTAAACCACATTTCAAATTCGATGAACCTGAAGAAGCAGACAGATATATTTCTACATTCGGCAAGGTGCAGAGATTAGTAGAAGGAGACGCTGCATGGGTACAACAGCGATTGGCAGATCATTATCCTTTGGAAGGCTTTTTAAGAATATCATACCCAACTAAATTAAGCATCAAGCATAGGATCGGGGCTATAACTGATAATCCGCTCCAGCATTATCATCTCGGAAAAAAAAGGGTCGATGCCATATACAAAAAAGAAGGCAGATCCGCAATAAATAAGCTATATCATTCCGCCGACCTTGACGAGATCTGCAATTGTTTCGATGACGCCAAAATAGAACGTTCTCTTCCCTGCATCGACAGGAATCTACGTTCTGCCCTGATTAAAGCTAAAGGCTTTTTCGAACCTTTAGAACGATGCTTCTATCTGGCAAAGATGATCCGGTCATCGTTTAAAGCCATCAAAGAAGCCTAATAAACGGGATTTCTTAGCTATATCATCAACTAAATGAATGACAGCCTGGCCAAGAGGCTGACGAGGAACTGCTACCTCGTACGAAGTAATTATTGTTGGTTTTCTTTCGATGAGAGATATGATTTTTATACAAAAATAGTACTGAGAAAACCACCGAGTCAGCGGCCTGCCGTCATTCATCCGTTAAAGAGAATTGTATTTTCTTAGCAAACCTTTTTAAATTAACCACCAGTTGATAACAACATGAAAGGTTTACTAGCCTTGATTCCAGCTGGACTTATCGGTTGCAGTACATTGACTGCAAACCAGCCAACACCTGAAATTTATATTCCCAACGATAATAATGGAATTATGAAAGAAACCCCAAACAAGATTGATTATAATTCCACCCCAGTTCATAAGATTATTGATGTTTTGATGGAAGGATTAGATCCTGGCTCCGGATACGTTTATGAAATAGTAGGATCCGAATCGAATAAATTGTGGAGATTTTCTGCAGAAAAAGATCATTCTTGCACTAAGGAACGGCTGATAGTTAAAGTTCCATTTGCTGACCAAGAGTTCATTAATTATATTATGGTCGACATCCCGCCGTATGGCAATTTAGAAGGCATTTTCATAGGATATGATCCAGAACTTTTCATAGATCCTGAAGCTAAAAAACAGCGCATAATTAAAAAATTTGATAATATACCCTCTTCCGCAGAATCATTATACGGGCAATTCATAAGAACAATTGATGCCAAATTTAAAAAGAGAAATTCTATTCTGCCCGATATTCTTGAAGGCTTATTAGATTCTTATGACACATTCATCCGCGATCCAGAAACACACAAGACTATAGCTGATTCAAAGCGTTTGTCATTGGATTTCATACCTTGCTTGTGAGATAACCATGAAAAATTACAATAATTTAGAAAAATACATTCCAGAAATTGCTACCAGAGTAGAAGAAGTCAGCAGACTTAGAGTTCCTTTAGATACGTTAAGTTTTGAAGTGGTGTGTGATCTACAGAAGTCCGATAATATAGGAGGTATTTACTGCTCATCCAGAAAAAAAATAGAAATTTATCCAACCATTGGGCCTAATTCTCAGAATGATCTTAAATTAAGGATAGGGCACGAATTAATGCATCATGCCCAATATTATATAGAACCATTTGCAGAGATGATGAAAAAATATCAATTAATAGTAACATTAAGTAATTTAGGATTTAACGATTCCAAAATAGTTGAATCTATTATTAGATTAAGAGAAGGAGATGCTACCTGGGTACAATTTAGACTTCAGGAGTATTACCCAAAAAGTTTATTTTCAAAAATAGGAAAAGAAGAGATGGTCAGAAAGTATGCTGGCCTTTGGGAAGGTAAAAGTCAAATAACTCAGTATTTTCTCGGAGAAAGAATAGTAAATGCCTTAGTGGAAGCAGACGGCAGAGAAGCAGTAAATCGTCTTTATCATGCTGAAGCAGATGAGATTCATAGACAGTTTAATGATGAAAAGATACATGAATGCGTCTCTCTTAGTGAAAGATATATAGTAGCTAAAGCAAAAAAAGTTAAGAGTACTATTGATTCAACAATTGATGTAGTTAATGATTCGTTTAGAAAGAGTAAAGAAACTATTGACACCTTTCTTGGAAATATTCGTTCAAAGCGCGCCAGAAACTGGCTGGAAGCCATGTCAAAAAAAGATCCGGAAATAGCCTCCTTAAAGAAGGATTATGACGAAGTTATGGGTTCTTTCAAAAATAGATAATAATCTTTATATAGCTAATTACTCTTATTCAAGTATGGAGCTGCGGGAATTGAAAAAAGAGGTTAATTCCTTATCAGATCTTTCTAAAGCTGTACAGCATTTTCAGGATAACTGGATAAAGCCCATAAAGAACAACACTAACAGACATATCCCCTTCCTGCAGGAATTTAAGCCTGCTCTTAAGCAGGAACTTAACAAAAAAATGGCTGCGCTTCAACCTAAGATCCAGAACTTAAGCCAGGCGCAGACAGTCAATCATAAATTGCAGGAATATGCCAGATGCCTTATAGAGCTTAAGTTAACCACCTTGAACGGCAATACCGCTAAAGCATCTTATGTAACCAAATTATTATTGCATGACGAATATCTAAACACTTCAAATCTGATCGATGAGATAAAAAATTTAGAAAGACAGGCTAAAGAGATCAATAAGGAATATCATCAGATAAATGAACTGGTGCAAAAAAACATAGCTCTTGATGAGGGGGTAAATTTCATGGATATGCCCCATCAAAAATATATCCAGGAAATCACTTCCACCATAAAGAAACAAAAAGTATTAGTCAAGCAATTAGGGGAAGAGTTTGTCATCTTAGCAAAGGAGACAAGGAGGAAAAAATGATCAGTATCATAACATCTTTAGGGATTATCGGAGTCATCTGCATTCTTGCCGCATTTTTATTGGATGAATTTTATAAGAAGGTAAATCCTGGAACAGTAATTTATAATCTGCTCAACATTGTTGGCTCTGCATTATTGATGTATTATGCTTATGCATTGAAAAGCTGGCCTTTCGTAGCTTTAAATTCAATCTGGCTGAGCGCGGCATTGGTGAAGATAATCAGGATCAAATTGAAATAATTTTGGATAAAAACAGAATTTTTTATTTTCCCGCTAAACACTTACTTATCGTTCAATCCAAATGTTTTGAAATAAATCAATTCCTAGCTCAAAGTTATTAAAAAAGTAGAAAATAAAATTTAAAGATTTATTTTATTATGGAACCAACAACATAACCGATCCCATAACCTATCAAAGTTTGAAGTCCGCCTTTAATTCCACCCACGACTCCGCCTACCCCAGCACAAGCGACAGTTCCGATTACTGCACCACCAGTACCTTTAGCAACTTTCTCCAGCGTACTTTCACTCCATCTACCAGAAGTGGCTCCAATACTTGCACCACCTACTAATCCAACCATTCCACCAACAGTTGCCCCAAGCCCTCCTTGAACAAGAGCAGGTCCATAAGTTAATGCCATTTCTAAATTTTCTTTCTCAATTGGAATTCCTTGCCCATCCATATACCCATGATAAACTCCTGCTGCTAATGAAGCAACACCTAAAAATAATCCTGTTGTAGATGGCCCTGAAGCCGACTTTTCATCACGCATTTTGTTTTCCTCCATGTTTAAACATGATCGCAATGAAAAATAAGTCCCTTTTATTAATCTTGTGTTTTAATTAGACATTGAAGTAATTACAAATAACCCAAAAAAAAATAAAAGATTTATGAAGACTTAGAAATTTAACCATTACGCAAAGGATAAGATATCACATACCAATCTTATTTAATATTTTTAATCTATCCTTTCCATATTCACAGTACTTCCTTACCGGACATATATCGCATTTAGGATTACTGGGGACGCAGATGGTCTGCCCATGCCCCACCAACAATCTATTCACTTCGATCCATAAATCTTTAGGCACTAGACGTTTCAGCTCTTCTTCCGTCTCTTCAGGAGTTTCAGTCTTCACCCAGCCCAAACGGTTAGATATGCGATGCACATGGATATCTACAGCGATAGCCGGTTTCTTGAACGTATAAGCCAAGACACAATTAGCAGTCTTCCTGCCTACTCCCGGCAATGAAGTCAATCCTTCAAAAGTATCCGGAACTATATTATTATATTTTTCCACGAGTATCCTGCTCAGCTCTTTGATATGCCTGGCTTTGACTTTGTAAAATCCTATGCTGTACAACGACCGCTCCAGTTCTTTAAGTTCTATTTTGATGAAATCTTTAGGAGCAGGATATTTTGCGAATAATTTCTTAACTATCGGGATAGTTGTAGAATCTTTAGTCCGTGAACTCAGCAAGGTCATCACTAACATCTGGAAAGGAGTGTAATGCCCTAACTCTTCCAGCATAGTCGATGGATGTCCCTGTTCAAGCAAAGAAAATACTTTCTTGATCTCTTTTTCTGATACCATAAACAACCTAAAAATAATCTAATTTGACGTCCTCCCACGCCCTAAAGGGCGGGGATTCCTGTGATGGGAAGCAAG
>CAYHKV010000017.1:0-12431 GCA_964357125.1 uncultured Methanosarcinales archaeon
GAAAAGATGAAAGGCTATCTCAAGAAGAGGTAAATGCTTTTTCTAATAGTTTCAGCCTCTCTTTTGGCTTCTCTGCTTTAGTTATGAACGAACCAGACACCAGATAATCTGCGCCGGCCTTTACAGCAGCCCGAGCAGTAGCAGGATTCATGCCCCCGTCAACTATAACCTTCACGGCAGGATTCACTTTCTTGATCTCTTTTATCTTCTTAAGCGGAGAACTAAGATATTTTGAACCATAAAATCCCGGCTGCACAGTCAAAATAAGAACATAATCGATCTCTTTCAGATGCTTCTTAATCACCTTGACAGACGTTTCCGGATTCAAGGCGAAAGCTATTTTCTTGCCTTTCATTATTTTAACGTACTCATCAACATCTACCGTCTCAGCCTGTACGATACAGAATTCAATTTTCCGGCCATGCTTCTTTATCCACAAGAGAGGATCTTTCACCATCAGGTGGGCGATATACTTGAATTTAGAACTTAATTTAAACGGAAACCATAAAGAAGTGCTTGGAACAAATTTTCCGTCAGCGACATCCAGATGCAAATATGTAGCAACACCTTTAAGATTCTTCAACAGAGCATCCAGCTCCTGCTGATCTTTAGCCATGACGGAAGGGAAGATTCTCATTGTTCTAGCTTTTTTATCTTAGCTACCCTGCGCACATGCCTTTCCTGCTGGGAAAAAGGAGTAGTCAAAAATAGTTCAATCATCTTCTTGGCTTTGTGCAGATGGGTAAACCATCCCGACAGGCAGATGATGTTAGCATTATTATGTTCTCTTGATAATCTGGCTTCTTTCAGAGAGTAAGGGATGGCTGCGCGGACGCCTTTTATCTTATTGGCAGCGATGCACATTCCTTGAGCAGAACCGCATACTAAAATTCCTAAACTTTTTTCCGAAGCTACTTTTCTTGCCACTAAAACTGCATAGTCAGGATAATCATCTTTATGGTCAAGCGTATTATTTCCAAGATCGGTATAATGTATACCTTTATGGTCCAGCCATTTTTTTATCTTTTCTTTTAAAGCAAACCCGGCATGATCAGCTCCGATATAGATTGGTTTCATCTGCTACACCTCTTTTGGATATAGATAATTTTGCTGCTTTAATACTTTTCCTTCAACAACCTTTCCAGGAAATCAAATCCAAGGATAGTTTCCGGTGTTTCAATGACATCAGGCTTGCGGCATTTGCTGCTGAAAGGGATCAGCCATGCATCGCGCCAGCCTTCGTACCTCAAAGATAAAATGTGCAAAGGAAGCGGATTGCCGGATTTATTTTCTGTAACTTCTTCAGCGACGGTGAAATCAAGGCTTACCTGGCCGTTAATGACATGGATAACATCCTGCAGGCGATAAGGAACTCCAGATGTGATGCCTCTTGCCAGAAAGCGTGACGGTGATTCTGAAGTATTTTTGTATTCTTTTTTCCGTCTCAGAAATGAACATTCAGGAAAATCATGGCAATACTGATCTATACGCCACAACAATACGCTGTTTCGCAGAAGATATTCATTCCTGAATTCTCTTTCCAGCTTATTATAATCTATTGCCGGATCAGGACCTTCCGAATAGTTTGGAGTCAAAATAGCTTCCGCGATCATCTTTTCCCCGCGGAACCGAATATCCTTATCCTCTGTTCAGCTACTTTCTGTATCAGATCGCGGGCAGGAGCAAGGATATGTCTTGGATCAAAATCTTTTGGAGCAGATTGAAGCGCTTTTCTTACGGCAGCATCAAAAGCGATGCGTAGGTCAGTATCGGTATTTATCTTGGTTATTCCGTTCTTTATGGCGGTTTTTATCTGAGCATCCGGAACTCCTTTGACCCCTGATAGATCGGCACCATATCTTTCAGCCATCTTTACTACTGATGCAGGAACTCCTGAAGCACCATGCAATACTAATGGGACAGAAACTCTTTTCCTGATCTGCTGCAGGATATCCTGCCGCAAGGAGCATTTTCCAGCGAATTTATACGCGCCGTGGGAAGTGCCGATAGCTACTGCCAGAAAATCACAGCCGGTCTTCTCAACGAATTCCCGCGCCTTGGCTGGATCAGTATAGATTATATTTTTTGATGATACCAAATCTTCAGCTCCTCCGATAGTGCCTAACTCTGCTTCTACGGAGATCCCTTTACTATGAGCAAGAGAAACTACTTTTTTGGTAAGAGAAATATTTTTTTCAAAAGGAAATTTTGAAGCATCGATCATCACTGAAGAATATCCTTTTTGGATGGCTTTTCTTATCATTTCTAAATCTTTTCCATGATCAAGATGCAAGGCTATAGGAACAGCTGACTCTTCTGATGCGGTTTTGGCCAGAGAATAGAGATAATTTATTCCGGCATAATCCAAAGCACCTTCAGAAGTTGCCAAGATTATGGGAGATCTTAATTTTTGGGCAGCTTTAACTACGCCTTGCAGTATCTCCATATTGTTGGTGTTGAAATGGGCTACCGCATATTTCCCTTTCTGTGCTTTGGAAAGCAATGATTTAGTGTCTGCAAACATTTTAGATCCTCTTTTTATGTATGGTAATAATATTCTTTCTGATGAAGTTTAATGCTTCTTTCTCGCTAAGCAGCTTATTCTTTGCGCCGAGATGCTGGATGACTGATGAAGCGTTGGCCATTCCCAAACGCAGGGCATCTTCAAAGGGATAATGCTTCATCACTGCGAATAACAGACCGGAAGTTAGCGCATCGCCTGCGCCGGTAGTATCAGCCACTTTTACAGAAGGGACTGAAGCGGCAGTATAGCTTATGCCATTATGGAAGGCAGCAAGACCTTTCTTTCCATCAGTAACCACTACAGCTGCAGGACCGAGAGCATGCAGTTTTCTTGCTAAAATAATCAGATCAGAAGATGAAACTTTCAGAACTGCCTGCGCTTCTTCTTTATTTAGGACCAAGATAGTAACTTGCTTCAGCACTGGCGCGAGAATGGTTTTGCCTTTCTGAGCGAGATAAAGAGAAGGGTTAAACAGTAAAGGAATATTTCTTTTCTTAGCTATGGCAATTATTTTGGAAACCGCCTTAAAAGAATCTCCGGTAAGGGAAGCCAGATATATCCAGCCGCAATCGAAATCAGATTCAGAAAAGTCAGCTGCCGAAAGGCCAGTCGATGCGCCTTTATGCACAAAAACTATGCGGTCTTTTTCTTTGGAAGAAGTGATGATGGTGGCAGAATCAGTCATCTGTCTGCTGGTATTCCTGCAGAGGTTCTCAACTCCGTAACGCTTTAATTCCTTACGGATGAAATCAGCATCATGATCGTGGCTTAATTTAGTGAGTGTTTTGACTTTCAACCCTAATTCAGATAATGCTGCGGCAGAATTGGTCGCTCCTCCTCCGGTGTGCTTTTCTAATGAAGTGACCAGTATCTTATCTCCCATGTGCAGGGAAGAGAAGCGTTGATCTATAGATAAGAAAGCATCTATGGTAGCTGAGCCTATGCAAAGAACATCATATTTGGACATCTATTCACCATAAGGAAGGAATGTTTTGCGGTTTAAAAAGATTCTTCTCATAAAATTTATAAACAGAGCATTTTCCCATGATAACCATGACCGCTACAGAAATGCCTAAAGAAGAGAAGATCGGCTTCCATAAAGGTTCTCTTGCTACTTTAAGCAAGGAACGGGAAGAACTTATGCGCATCCTGCAGATAGTAGAACAGCTTATGCAGATGCATGTACGGGAACTTAAAGATATGGGAGTAGACTTAGCTGCGCAGGCAAAAGATGAACCTAAGAAGCTGAAGGGAAATAAGGCTATCGAAGACGTACTGAATTAGAAATGGTTGAGTACGACGAATTTCTGGACCTTGTAGATAAGAATGATGCTGTTATTGGTAGAGAAAGGCGCTCAGTAGTATATGCCAAAGGGTTATCTATAGGAAATAACTTTAATTTTCGGTACTCCGAAAAGCAAATCCAAAGTTATTTCCTAATAAGAAAATTACTTTAGCCTAGCTAATCTTACGATTATTAAAGTGATTTTCTATAATTTTAGGGTGATTAATCTTTTCATCAAAAACTCAAAAGGAGAACTATGGATTCCACGACGTGCCGCTACCAAAAAAAGATACCCCCTTTGTTTAGATATGAGCGTAGGAGGCCATGTTGAAAGCGGAGAAACTTATGAACAAGCATTTAAACGTGAAACTAAAGAAGAACTAAACCTTAATGTTGATGACTTTTCTTATAAACTGTTAGGGCATTTGACGCCTCATAAGCATAATGTTTATGTGTATCAAAAAGTGTACGAAATAAGAAACGATTTAGTGCCTGACTACAATAAAGATGACTTTGTGGAATATTTTTGGCTGAAGCCTGAAGAGCTTCTTGAACGCATAGCTCATGGAGAGAAAGCAAAGAGTGATCTTCCTAAATTAGTGAGAATTTTTTATGGGAGCAGGATTTTAACAAAAGGTTTATAAATTAGTCCGCCTAAGTTTAACTTAGTTTAATTGCGGAGGAGCTAAAAATGGTACAGGCATTAGTGCAGATTGATGATGATACTAACAGAGTATTGAACATCGTAAAGGCAAAATATGGGCTTAAAGATAAAGGAGATGCTATAAAATACGTTGTAACTCAATATGTTGATTTTGAAAATGAGCCGGAGCTAAAACCGGAATTTGTTAAAAAAATGCAGGAGATTGCTAAGCAAAAGAGCATTAAAGTTGATAACTTCGCCCAACGATACGGATTAAAGGGTTTTTAGAGCTGAAATAATAATGTACGACCTAGAAATCAAGCCGGAAGCGGATAAGATATTTTCTAAACTTTCTAAAAAAAACCCTGCGCAAATAAAGATGATTGATAAAAAGATAACTGAAATCAGAGAGCGCCCTTTTGGCTATAAATTCTTACGGAATCCGCTTCAGATGTTCAATAGAGTTCATATTGACAAGCATTTTGTTCTGATCTTCAAAATCAATCATGAGTTAAAAACAGTGGCTATTTTCTATTACGACCATCATGATTCAGTATACCGATGGCAGCCAAAAGAAGAATAGGTTTCAAACGATAACTTCTCCTCTGTGAACTTTCGGCAGGTAGTTCAATATAACTCCTTCCTTATATTTTGAGCAGCCCACAATATCAGACCCATATTTTATCAAGATGAACCTCGCTTCAGCACCTAAATCTTTCTTCAGGTCGATTCCTTTGAAATATAATTTTATCTCTTCCTTGTCTAAGGAAACAACGTGCTTCAATCCTTCTGGATCTTCCTTGGCCAGAAGCTGCGCGCCTTCCTTGCTCAGCCGGACAGAATTATCCTTTACTTCTGCCACATATAGGCCTACTTTATCTACTCTTAATTTTTCCAGATCGACCTTGACTATATCCTTATTTATCAGGAATAATTTGCCGTTGGCGTTCTGCAGATAAGCGTAATCTCCGGTGAAGAAAGTCCCGTACTGGTGGACCATGATCTCTCTTATCTTTTTTATGTCCCTAGTATTGAGTATATTTAATTGCTGCATTGGCTTACCATAACCCTAAACTAATTGTAATTGCCTCATTCATTTTTTCTATAGTTTCTTTATCAATATTTCCAATTTTCTTAATTAACCTTCTTTTATCAACTGCCCGTATTTGATTAAATAGAGCTTTAGATTCTTTTTTTAATCCTGAATTTTCAGAAGTAAGTAAAATTTCCATAGGAAATATTTTATCAATCCCTTGAGAGGTTATAGGAGCTACTATTGTAATAGAACTATATTTGTTTCCAATATCATTTTGGATTATTATAGCTGGCCTTTGTTTTTGAATTTCGTGCCCTACAGTAGGATCAAGATTTACTAACCAAATCTCTCCTCTTTTAACTTCAGGCATTAGTCCACATCCGACACTGCATCCCATTCCTTAGCAATCTTGATATCATCTTTTGCTTTGGATTGATATGCTTCCACTAGCTCCTTAACTAGATTTTTCTTCTTGTTTTGGGAAATCAGCCTAGAAATAACCTTATCATAGGTCTCTTGCCCTTGCCTAACATCGTCAAGGGCATTTTTGGTGGTTGAATAAACTTTGATGGTTGTTGTTTCCATGGTATACTTTTAGTATACTTCTATAAAAACCTTTCTGTGATTTTAAGAACCTAAATTCAGCCCACGCCCCATACCGGATTATCCTTCCGTTTTATTTCAGCGATCTCTTTCAATACTGCCACTTCATTCTTAGATAAGTATTTCTTCAGCTCTTTTAATTTTTTGAAATGTTCCTCTGGAATGTCAGTATACAGATAATCCCCTTCCTTGATCTGCCTGCCGATGGTTACATTGTCCATGGCCATAGCTACCTGTTTCCCTTGTTCGGCTACGGTAAGCGATTCCTGTTCCTGCCCTAAACTTTTTACGATAGATACACGCATGCCGTCTGCGCGAAGTATCGGATCTCCTGCTTTTATTTTTCCTACTTCTATCTCCACTCCAGCTATCGCTGGATTGCTCTGCCTGAAGATGTATCCCTTCATGACAAAGAATTTGCAGGGGCGCACTAATGACGACAGTTCGCGGAGCTCTATAGCCTTCCTTAATCCTTCGACGTATTTTTCGTAATCTTCGATTATTTTGTAGATCACATCATTGGTTATGATATGCAGCCCTTTCGCTTTGGCGTAATCGATAGATTCCGGAGAGACCTTGACGTTGAAACCTAACAAAACCCCGGTGAATTCATCTTTTTCTTTCAAGGATTCAAGCTTTGATAAGTCCTTTTTATTGACATCGCCGAGAGACACAGAAGCTATAGGGATATTTTTTTCGTCTAATAGATGCCGTAATGCTTCCAGGCCGCCGATAGTATCTGATTTGACCATCACTCCAGATTCACTTTCCAGAAAATCCATAACTTCACCCACTTCCTGTTGGATATCTGTTTTTACACGTTCTATGTCTTCAGTTTTAGCAGAACAGCTGCGCAAAGGCATGCCTGCGATGGCAGTCTCCATGCCGGGGGCAGCTATTTTCACTCCGGTAGCAGCAATAATTTCCTTCACATTCTGGAACTTGCTTTTCTTCTCCCGCATCTCTGCTAATTCTACCGGCTCAAGCAGAGCGCGGATTTTAGTCACGATCGGCTGCTCGATAGAGCCGATGATGATAGTATCGTTCACCCGTAATTTACCGTTATAGATTATGCAGTCGATGGTCATGCCCAACCCTTTTTCTTCTTTCAGTTCCAATATGGTTCCCTGACAGTACCCTTTTTCATCGATCTCTAATTTTTTCTCAAGATATTTCTGCGCCAATCCGGTCAAGATCATAAGCAATTCCGGAATTCCCTGACCGGTGAATGCTGAGACGGGAATTATAGCTACCTGTTTGGTGTAATCACTTACACGATCAAACCGTTCTGCTGGCATCCCATGCTCCGAAACTTGGGCCACTAA
Source organism: uncultured Methanosarcinales archaeon (assembly GCA_964357125.1). Taxonomy (GTDB): domain Archaea; phylum Nanobdellota; class Nanobdellia; order Woesearchaeales; family GW2011-AR9; genus JACPIL01. The sequence goes on from CAYHKV010000017.1 coordinate 7,417, forward strand.
TTCATACATCTTTTTCTCAAAATTTCCCTGCACTTCGTAACTGAAAGAGTTGATGTTGTCCAATAAAGATTTTTTGGGATCGTTCTTCCAGCCGCTGAGCAGATCGATCTTATTGGCAGCGATGATGAAAGGAACTTTGTTTGATTTTAGGATCTCGATGGATTCTGCGGTCTGCGGCCGGAATCCTTCATTTATATCCACTACTAAGATCGCTATGTCAGCAAGAGAACCGCCGCGTTTTCTCAAAGAGGTGAAAGCGGCATGACCAGGAGAATCTATGAACAATAAACCGGGAATGGTCAAAGTTGAACGCATGGCATTCAATAATGGGCCGCAGATAGTCTGGATGGTCTTTATCGGCACGATACTGCAGCCTATAGCCTGGGTTATTCCTCCCGCTTCTCTTGCTACTACGGCAGTACCTCTTATACGATCTAGGATGCTGGACTTGCCGTGGTCGACATGCCCGAGTACAGTCACTATAGGTCTGCGTGTTGCCATAACCTTTGAACAGAAAGAGTTCTTTTTAAACTTTCACAGGAATTATGAAGCATTTTTACAGGTTATCAAAAATATAACAGATAGGACTGCAGTTTCATGACCGCGCGACTCCTGCTTATATGCATCCATACCAGAGAGAGGATAGTTGAAGATATAAGACCTGAGGCCAGTCCTATTAGGACCAGATTGATCAGTTCTAGAGGAAAACTATTGGCAAGATCGCTGGAAAGGACGAATGCGGCTGCAATCACTACGCTGGCTGCGGAGATGCTACTGCCAAGCACCATATCCAGAGAGAGATGATGGACTTTTATCTTCAGAGAAAGGAAGATCACCTCAAAAATTATTCCGGCTATGAAAAAAATTAAAACTTTATCCCATCCGATGACGCCAAGGTCATTCAACCTTAAAGTGAATGCCGCAGCAAGCACGTAAAATAAAGTAGCAGCTCCTGCCCGATCGATTAGATATACTGCTAAATTCATCCCAGCAATCAAGATCATCACTGAGAACACGAATGACCAGGAAGGAGAAAGGATCAGGTTAGATAAAACCATCAGTAAAGAAACTAACCCTGCGATGACGACGATGAAAAAAAGGCTTTTTACCGTGATAGAACGCACCTGTTCCAGAGCGATCATCTTTTTACCTCAAGGCCTATCTTGTTCGCTTTAGGTTTTTCCAACCTTTTGCCTTTATTTTCCAGCAGCTGAGCTTCGAGGACCGGGATGGTCCTTTTTATCTCGGCGATCCTTTCTTCGTATTTAGCGGCTTTTCTTTTATACTCATTAATGCTGATCTTATTATCTACAAAACATCTTTTCTGCAATGACTTGATCTCTTCCAAGATACTGGCCTGTTCCTCTTTTAACTGGAAGATGCGATTTTTTCTTCTTTTTTCTATTATCTGTTTAGACAAGAAAAATGAGATTATCCCGGATAGCAATAATGCCAATATTATCTGCCGCCAATACTTAAATAAAAAAGTTTTTCCCAGATACACTAAATTTTTCTGCCGGTACATCTCTGCTTTAGACCGTTCCAGGGAAGAATCCGCTTCTTGCAGCAGCTTTTGCGCGTCAACCAGCTGATCCTGATCAAAGGCTTCTAAAGATCTAGAAAGAAGGGCATTTCCCTCACTGATGTTTATTTTCTGGTTTTCGTAAGATCTTACTTTAACCCTTATAAGTTCTACCTTATCCACAAATTCTATTTTTTTCTTATATATGAAAGAGATCAGTTCGGTGTCTTTCAAAACTTCCGTATAGTTCTCCTTGGCAAAATTAGCCTTAGCTTCAGCCAAAACATCGTTTACAAATATAGTGGTGAAATTATGCTGCATCATCACTGCGATCTCATCCTCAGCTGCCGAGATAGATTTCGCTGCAGCCTCTTTAGATACGATCTCAGGAGGTTGGAATTCGAATCCTTCCGGGGCGTTATCGGCGAAATTGAACAATCCGGTAAGGCTATTATCCGTATCCATCAAAGTTATCATAAAAATGCCAGCTACGATGAGGATAGCGCTTAAGAGATAAGTTTTTTTCATTTGAATGCACCAGGGAATAGTTTACGCAATTCTTTTTCAGACATCCTCTTTGAATTATTTTCGGGAGTATTGGTTATCTTAATTTTTCTTTTCGGCTCTTCTTTCGGCGCAACTTTTTTATCTTTTGCTTTTTCTGGCAAGACAGGATTTTGCGCCGATCCTTCCTGCGGAACCTTTATCTTTATCCATTTGCCGGCGAAAGAATCAGGCAGGTCATGTTCCTGTTTTTTATAAGCTTTCCAGGTCAATGGTTTTTCCTGAGCTTGTTCTAATCTTTTTTCTGGCTGTTTTTCTGAAAGTTTTTCTGCAGCCGGCTTATGAAATTGGAAGGGCTTATTGAGTATGGCCTTTCGCGGCCCTTTCTTTATATCAGTCCTTGCTGATCCCTGCCGGACCACTATTTTTGAAGGGATAGCTTTAAGCATGTTCTTCAGAGGGGTCTCGTCTACTAAGTCTTCATCTTTTTCAGAGCTTTTTGATTTTGCTTCCTGCTTGATTGAAGAATCATCTTTCTTTTTTCTTGAATGAGGGTTAAGTAAATGGCCCTTCAATCTTGCGAACAGGCCTATGATTACATTTCTTTTGCGGCCTTCCCGATAAGACTGTTTATCAGTGAGCAGCTCTTCTTCGTGCTCTAATTCTGTAAGGCGCTCTTTATGCAGCTCTTCTTTATCTTTAAACTTATTCCTGCTGATATTTTTATCGACAAGATATTCCTGCTGATTCTTTTTCATCAGCCCGAGAACCTCTTCTTTCTCTGTTTTTACACTATTAAGTTCCTGTTCCGCTTTTAAGAGCCCAACTTTTTTATTTCTAAGCCTGATGCGAAGATGGCGTATGGAAGCCAGCCTCTTTTCCTGATCATCAAGGTAGCGCTGATACTGGTCTTTTGACATCCCCCCTTCTTGCAGGTATTTTTTCTGCGCCTCTTCCATCAATGACTGGATGGTCTCTTCTTCTTTATTGATATTTTTAATGCGCTGTTCGATTATCAGCCCGTATGATTTTTTATATGTGAAGTATGTTAAGATAGACAGCACTACTAATGCTAGGAGCAAAGCCCACCACCAATCCATGATGAACTTAATCAGGTTTATCCTTCCTTTAGTCTCGAGGACAAAGATCAGCTGGGCATTTTTGGCTCTTTCCAAAGCCAAGGCATAATCGCCGCGCTGGAAAGCGATCTGGGCTAAGGCAAGAGCTTCTTCTGTCCGGGGCGCAGATAACCATCTGGCCTGTAATTTTTCAAGATTCTGCTGCAGCTCAATGATCATCTGGTTGGCGGCAAAAGAATTTTTATAATCAAGTTCGATCTTTGATACTAGATCAGAAAGCAGGACAAATTCTTCTGAGTTCAGCGCCTCTTCAGCTTGGATAAGATAATCTCTATCTTTATCAACATTAAAAGAAGCATTGCTCATCTCGCTGATCCATCGGCGCGCTTTCTCTAGTTGATCGGCTGCTTCTTCACGGCTTAATTCCCTTACCCTGAACAGTAAAGTCCTGTATTCTATGATCTCCTTCTGTGAGAAGCCCGCAAGGGTAGAGTTCAATGGAATAAGAAGTGCATCTATCTGCAATCTCAACTGATAGTCCTGCTGGACTAAATAAGAAGGCGCATACACATCTACTGAATAATTCAAAAATTCTCCCGGAGCAAGCTGCAAGGATGAGAAATCCTTCACCCCGTATGCAGTTATGACCGCTTCCTCGCCTATTATCCTGTTTAATTGAAGAGCTAAGTCTCCGATCTTGTCGCCGGTAAGATCTATATATCTGGCCTGTCCTTCCTGCAAAGTCAAGGTCTGCGGTGTCGATGCTAAGGTAATGGTAACTTTTCCAACTTTAATCTCATCGATCGTGATCGTATGTTCGCCGATGGAAGGCAGGGAAAATTTATACGGAGTTTTCAAAGTAGCAGTGATTTCTGCGCTCTGGCGGGAATTTATCTCCGGAGAAACTACTACGTATTGAGATAAGAAACCGGTAACACTGAGATGGATATTTTTCAGCACAGCATTTTCCCAAAGGTTGGCTACTGAGATAGGCGTAGACGCCCCGCTGCCTCTGGGGACAGTAAATACCTGGGTAGTTTCGATAACCTGTTTCTGCGTAGTCAGGCTCTTGGTGACTTTACCTCCGCCGCCGCCTCCGCCAGCCGAAACTGAAGCAGCTGTGGTAGTTGTGCTGGAAGCTGCGCCGCCAGTAGATGCGCCGCCCAAAGTTCCGGTAACCGAGCTTACAGTCACACTTACAGTATCGCCGAAAACCAGACTTGCATTGCCTAAATCTGCCCCTGAACTGTTGATACCAGAAGAATTAGCCACGACCGTAAATGAACCAGTAGTCGCAGATGTCGGGATGGTTACTTCAATGCTATTGGTAGAGCTTTCGCCAGAGTTTAAGGTGCTTAGACTTACATTGGTCTGGCCGAAAGTTATGGTCCATTCATTTGGCAAAGTAAAAAAGAAAGTCACATTAGTGGCATTTCCTTCGCCTATATTTTGCAATGTTGCAGTAAAAGCTACGCCGGTATCACCTTGAGTGACTGATCTAGTCTCAGTAGCAGGAGTTGTGAATGTAGCGACCAAAACTGGCTGTCCGGGAGCGACAACTATACTTCCGGTCGTAGTAAGCGAACTGGGAACAGCTAAAGAATCATTCATGCTTATGTTAAGCGTTATAGTCTTTAGGCCGCCAGTAGGTGCAGTATCATTGACCTGTAAAATTCTTGATTCGCCGGCTGCCAAGGTAAAATTTTCAGTACCATTATATCTGGTGCCGCTGGAACTGGAAGTGATGTTGAAACTTAGCGACACATCTCCAGAGTTATTTATGGTGAGGTTACCTAAAGTTACATTCAGGCTGGAATTAGAGACGATAGCGGTAAATAACGCCGGCATCCTGGTCCAGTTACGGTCATATTCTACTATGATATTTGCCAGATTGCTAAAACCGCTGTTTC
>CAYHKV010000018.1:0-12401 GCA_964357125.1 uncultured Methanosarcinales archaeon
TCTTTTAAGAAGCCGCCGCTTTGATGAGCCCAAAGCCCAGCGTAAACGCCTTTTTTTGCCAATAGCTCTTTGTGAGTGCCTTCTTCTACAATCTTGCCTTCTTTCAATACTATGATACGATCCATCCTTTGCACAGTGCTTAAACGATGAGCGACTACAAGAGCAGTACGATCTTTCATTAATTTCCAAAGAGCTTCTTGGATATATTTCTCACTTTCAGAATCAAGCGAACTGGTTGCTTCATCTAATACCAAGATAGGGGCATTTTTAAGCAGAGCTCTGGCAATGGCCACCCGTTGACGTTGCCCTCCGGACAGTTTTATTCCACGTTCACCCACTAATGTTTTGTACCCATCAGGCAATTTTTCAATAAACTCAGTAGCATAAGCTAGTTTAGCGGCACGTCTTATATCTTTGTAGCTGGCATCCAGTTTTCCATAACGAATATTATCGGCCAGCGAACGGTGAAACATCACTGGCTCTTGAGGCACATAGGCAACGTGTTCACGAAAGTCAGCCTGGCGAACTTTAGATATGTCCTGCCCATCAATCAATATAGCTCCCTTATCGACATCCATAAAGCGCATCAACAGACGGGTAATAGTAGTTTTGCCTCCACCTGAATGGCCGACTAAACCCACTTTTTCGCCTGGTTTGATAAGCAGATTAAAATTGTCAAATAAGTATTCGCCTTTTACATCTTGGTAACGGAAGCGTACATTTTTGAAGTGGATTTCGCCTTTGATAAATCTAAATTTTTGAGAATTTGGCTGATCGCAAATCTGCGGTTCTTCTAACAATAGGTCAGTAAACTGCGCTGCATCGGTAATGCTGTTTTCCATATTACGGTAAACACGATTGAATTCCCACATCACACGAGTGAAACCAACAAAGTAGCTGAAGGTAAGGAAAACTGCCTCAATGCTGGCGCCTCGCTGACCTATAAGCAGAGCGACTATTAAACCGATTACATTGGTAAAAACGTAAAGCGGCGAAATTAGCAGATCAACCCGCATATTTTGATAATGCCAAGAACGTTCAGCCTTGCCCACGTAATCATTGATATTTTTTTTATGATTGGCAGCTTCATAAGATTCATGCGAAAAAGCCCGCACTGCCTGCATATTACTTATGGTATCGGCTACATATCCAGCTACTACATTGCTGGCAGCTTCACGGGCAGCCACTAACTTTTGGCGGCGGCGGATAAGCGGGATAACTATCAAGATAGTGATTGTCGTCAATCCAAACAATGTCAAAGCTATCCATGGTGAGAACCGCCAAAGAATATAGGTGATAAAAATAAGGATTAGCAGGTTAGAACAGACATTGAAAGAAAGCGTATCCAGAAAAGTGTGATAATTTTTAGCATAACCCACGGTTTTTTTGGTGAGTGAACCTGAAAAATGATCATTAAAGAAAGCAATATCTTTAGCTAATAAATAATCCATAGCATCTAGATAAAGCAGGCGCTCGCCAGAGGCTTCCGCTTTTATTGAAAAATAAATGCCTATCCGCCAAAGAATCTCACCAAACATCCAAGCAGAACCTAGCCAGATCACATAATGCCAAACTTGGTTAGTAACTAAACCGCCCGAGCTGGCGTACTGAGCTAAAATCTTACCGACAAACAATGGAGGCACATAAAGGACAAATATAGTTCCGATGCCTGGTAAAAGCAAAGCGGGCAGGACAACCTTCCAATCGGCACGCATACGATTAAAGTAATGGCGTACTGCCAGTTTAACAGCAGAAGTATTACGATGCTGATCCATGAACAAAATTAATAACTTAACCTATATAAATATATTTAAGAGTAAAAATCTCAAAGTTATAGGAGATGGGGTAATTATGAGAAAAGATAAACTGTTGTCATCTGCCAGGTGTTGAGAAATTTTATAAACCCGTTTTATTCTGATATCTGATGCGCAAAACAATAAAATATATCATAGTTACCGGAGGAGTCATTTCTGGCTTAGGAAAAGGCATAGCTGCGGCCAGTATCGGCCATCTTCTGAGTTCTCAGTATAAAGTAGTTCCCATGAAGCTGGACGGCTATCTAAACGTAGATCCGGGAACCATGAACCCTTATGAGCACGGAGAAGTGTTTGTATTAGATGACGGCGGGGAAGTGGATATGGACTTCGGCCATTATGAAAGGTTTCTAAACGTAAACTGCAAGTTTGAACATAACCTTACCATGGGCAAGGTATTTGAGGAGATCAGGATAAAGGAACGCAAAGGGGATTATTTAGGCAAGACGGTGCAGTTATTTCCTCACGTGGTAGATCTGATCAAAGAAAAAATATTTTCTGTAGCAGATAAAGAGGATGCAGATGTTATGCTTATAGAGGTCGGCGGCACTGTAGGCGACATAGAAAGCGACTTATACGTAGAAGCCATGAGGCAGCTTAGAGAAGATGCCGGATCAGGCAATACGTTATATGTCCATCTTACTTATGTGCCCATCCCGGCAGGAGTGAATGAACAAAAATCCAAACCGACACAGCAAAGCGTAAATGAATTGAGAAAAAGAGGAATACAGCCGGATATAATAATCGGAAGGTGTCCAGAACTTCTGTCGGCTGAGATCAAAGAAAAGATAGCCTGTTTCTGCGGAGTTGACAAGAAAGCGATATTTACCGGATTAGATGTGGATAATGTCTATAAGATCCCTTTCTTATTGGAAGAAGAAGGGATAACAGAAATAATAAGCCAAAAATTAGGATTGAGTATAAACACGGCAATCGATCCTTGGAAAGGGCTATTGTATAATTTGGAGAATCCTGAAAAAGAAATAGCTATCGCTTTATGCGGAAAATATACTTCTTTAGCTGACAGCTATGCCAGCATCAAGGAAGCATTGATGCACTGCAGCGCCCATACAAAGGCAAGGATACATATCAATTTCATCGAGACTACTGAAATAGAGCAAGGAACGGTATCCTTGCAAGAAGCGATGAAGGATATTGACGGAGTGATTATTCCGGGAGGTTTTGGAAGCAGAGGGGTAGAAGGAAAGCTGGAAGTGATACGCTACTGCCGGGAAAAGAACATCCCCCTGTTAGGAATATGTTTTGGGTTACAATTGATGGTGGTAGAATTTGCGCGCAACGTATGCCTGATGGAAAAAGCGCACAGCACTGAAATAGAACCTTCTACAGCTTATCCGGTGGTTGATCTGATGCCAGAACAGAAAAATGTATCTTTGAAAGGTGCTACCATGAGATTGGGAGGGTATATCTCTTACCTGCGGGAAGGGAGCTTAGTGAGGAAATTATATCATTCTGAAATAGTTTCCGAACGGCACAGGCATAGATATGAGGTTAATCCTGCTTATCATAAGTTATTGCAGGAAAAAGGGTTGGACATTTCCGGCTTGTATCTGGAAAAGAACCTAACTGAATTTATTGAATTGAAAAACAACCATTATTTTATCGCCACCCAGGCGCATCCAGAACTGAAAAGCAGGCTTAGTGATCCCGCACCTTTGTTTATAGGATTGGTGAATGCGGTGATAGAAAGAAAAAAGTTATCTGGAATGTAATTTTTTCCAATCCATGACAGTTCCGGTAGAAATACCTCTCAGCAGTCTTCTGGCGTAATCTAAAGCGATCGGATCTTCATCGGTTAACTTCTGCTGCTCTCTGTCAGGCGCTACGGAAGTTTTACTTTGCGGCATATCGGAAGGGGCTTCTTTGAAAGTATTATCCACAGATATCCCGCGAGCGCGGCCTAAAATGATTATAGGGGTGCAACTAAGCTTGAACCGATCGCTATTTATGTCTATCCATACTGCTCCGCCAGAAAAATTACCCACCTTTATAGAAAAATTTGTCAACAGGTATGGGCGCTTACCGATGGACTTATTTAGTATTTCTAAAGCTTCATCTACATCCGCATATTGAAACATCTCTCTTATTATAGTTCTCCAGGAAGGATATTTTATCAATTCATCCATGTAACCCTCTCCTTCTGGAAAAGAATGGGGCATCACTATTGTTTTGCCGGCTCCAAAATGAGTGATAGCATGGGTATCATAATTTAATCTTGTGCCGGTGCATAGATAGTTTTCCTGTAAATCCCTTCTTAAACTGACTGATGTGGTATAATCCATCCTTCGTATAAACCTAAAGTATTCTGGGAAATCAGGGAGCCTTTTTCCAAAATTAGCATAATACTTATTCCATTCTTCTGAGTTTTTAATTTGATATCTGCCTTTTGAATCCTTGGCTGCTTCGCCGTCCAATAAAAGATCATCCAAAATGATAGATTTTGCCACGTTATTGCTTTTAGAAAGCCATTTATAATTATTATGTAAAAAATAACAGCATACTTTAATATAGCAGAAAAATAAAAACTTCTTATGGATGCTGTAAATATAGCAGTAATTATGTTGTTTTTTATAGCTATTGTCGCCGCATATCTGACCGGAATAAAAAGGGGCGCCGACAACCAGGACAGATATTGGGAAGATAAGATCCCTGATCTGCGCAAGGAAGCTATAAACAAGTCCAGAGCTTCTTTAGGCGGGCAGTTTTCTGAGCAGCTTGCGCCATATCTGCCTAATTTTAAGTATAAGCCGACAGAATGCAAATTTTTAGGCAAACCGGTCGATCTGATCGTGTTTGAAGGATTAGATGAGAAAGCAGTTACGGAAATCGTTTTTGTGGAGATAAAAAGCGGCGGTTCTGAATTGAATACTTCTCAGCGTAAGATAAGAGATGCGATCAAAGCCGGAAAAGTCAGATGGGATGAGTACAGGATTCCTAAGGAATTGACTGTGAAAAAAGAAGATTAAGATTTTGACAATACTTTCTCTCTCAACAAGCTAGATTTATGCTTTTCTAACTTAAACGGTTTAGCTCTATATATTTCCGGATGCAATCCACGCTCTTTCAGCTTCGCAGCTAATATTTTCTCATCTATCTTGTGATCGTAGCCTAATAGGATTACATCCGGCTTCTTTTCACCTATGATCTTGAAATGATCTTCGGGATAGCCAAGAACAGCTTCATCTACTATCTTAAGACTTTGAACTAATTCCAACCGCTCTTTTTCAGAAAAAATAATCTCTTTCTTCTGCGCCTGTTTGGTCTTATCCCTGGCGATGACCACGATAAGATGATCGCCGTATTTCTTGGCCTGTTTAAAATAATCTAAATGTCCTAGATGCAGCAGATCAAAAGTACCAAAGCACATGACAGTTTTCATTTTGAGATTAACTTCGCTTTTTTTATGATTAAGTGCGCTTTGTTTTTAGCTTCTTCTATAACTTCGGTTTTTTCTAATATCACTTTCTTATTGAATAAGGGGCAATCTAATACCAAGGACTCAAACTCGCCGCCTTCACCAGCAACATTGATACCTAGCTTCTGATGGATATTTTGCAGTAGTTCTACATCTTTAACAGTTATTTTCCTTCCCAGCCAACTTTTATCCAACCCTTCGGCTGCGATGGATGTAAACACTATTTCAAACTTATCATCAAGGAGTTCCTGCATATGCTTATCCTGCGGCTTATGCCAAAGAGGAGAAAATATTTTTAACCCTAATTTGTCGCAGATTTTTTCTATCCGGTCTCTTTGATAAGTGGAAAACAAAGCTCCGGAGACTATGCCGTCTATCTGATATTCCTGTTCAGCTTTCTTGAATGCCATTTCCAGATCTTTAAGCTCTGCTTCTTTTTCTCCTTTAGTCTTTTGAATGATAATAGGTAAATTCATGGCTTCTGCCTGCATCTCCACTAACTCTGTTCCGGCAGTCTGAAACATATATGAATCTGAATTTTCTGATTTGATATGGATAAGGCAAGTCAACTCATAATTTTGTTGTTTCATGATATAAGCTGCGGCAGTAGAGTCTTTTCCAGAAGAGAATAGAACGCCTAATTTCAGGTTATGGCTGGGATAAAAGGTTTTCAGATAGGCGGACTTTGAAGGGAATTTATTTTGCTTGGCTAGTTTTCCCAGAGCATAATCAAATTTAGAGCCGTATTGCGCAGCAGTCTTTTTACGCGAGGCAAATTCCGGCTTGATGCCTTTTTCTAAGGCGATCTCGCGCAGGATGTACTTTGTTACTGACTCTTTTATCTTATACTTGCCAGGGATCTTTAACACATAATCTGCCAGTTTTAAATCTAAAAAGGGAAGGCGTAATTCGAGGTTATTATACATGGTCAATACGTCATCCCGGTATAAATCACGCTCATACATCTTCCTCAATCCGGAAAGGCATTCTTGGTTGATGTTGGCAGAATTCTTATGCCGTTCATATCCGGCAAATATTTCTTCGCTTCCTAATCCTGAAAAGATTACCTTGCAGCCGTCTTCTTTGGCCATCTCGCAAGCTATGTAAAAAGTTAAAGCGACTCCGACTTTAACCACATTAGAATCTTCTATCAATGGAACTATCTTTTGCAGGTATTTTGGTATTTCTTCTATCTTAATTTTTTTTACTTTGAGTTTCAATCCCAGATCTTTGGCGACTTTTTGCGCAGATACTAGATCAGCAGGGATAGCTTCCGAATCTAATACTGCAGTATAGCAGGTGAAATCGCATCCATGGTCTCGGAAGGCTTTAGCCAGGAAAGTTGAATCTATCCCTCCTGAAAATAAAAGGCCGAATTTCTTGTCCGGAATCCTTTTGGTTATGGCTTGATTTAATAGGTCGGTGGTTTTATCTTTTAATGTTTCAAAATTATCACGATGTTCAGGCAGATAGCTTAAGAATTCCCTTTCTATAAAGGATAGATAATTATCAGATATTTGGTATCTTATGATGCTCCTTGGATTCAGTTCTTTGATATCAATATATCCTATGCTTTCCAGCACTTTTTTTTCTGAAGAGAAGACAAAATTGTCAGTGTTGTGCGCGAACCATACCGGTTTTTCGCCCAAGATATCCCTAGCCAGATAAACAATATCATTTTTCCAGTAAGCAAAAGCGTACACGCCATCAAGCTCATCTAATTTTTTTATTCCGAAGTGATCTAAAAATAATAAAAGCAGTTCTGCATCATTCTGGGCATCGAATCCGTATTTTTTATTAAGATCTTTCCAATTGTAAATCTCACAGTTAGCGATGAGGATGCCTTCTTTTTTGATAGGCTGGGGGATATGGCTGACTACTGCGTGCAAGGAATGCCCGAAAATACATTTACTGGAGAGGAGAGTAAACTTATTTAGTGCTTTATGATGCTGGATCAGCTTATCATCAGCTATTCCAAAACTGTCTTTGCCGCGGTTGTGCAGGATAGCTAAAGCTGTTTTTACTTTGCTGAAAGCTTCCCGGTCGTTGAATATGCCGATTATGCCGCACATGTATACCAGAGAATATAAGTGTTTTATAAAAGTTTAGGGTAATAAAAATCTTTAAATAGTAGCCTGACCAAAAACCACAGATGGAACTGAAAATAAACTTTACCAGCCCCATCAGAGAATATGTAGCGCAGAAACTGCAAATATCATTCAAATTCGGCAGGGGATATGCCGCAGGTAAAGTAAAAACATTTGGATCGGAAGAAGCGAGATATAAGGTATGCAAAGTTAAATGTTATGATATCGAAGCCAGAAAAAAGATTTTCTCTTCCAGCTGGTATGAGGTACGGGATACTCATCTGGATGATTCCGTGGACGGCGAGGAAGTCTTCTGTGGTGATAAGGATGAACTTGCTGATTTCCTGCTGGAACTTGATGAGCTGCATGAATCATTTTCATATAAAGGCGGAAAAGAGGGGAATGGCGGAAAATTTGATGTTTTTGTATACAAGGATTTAGGCAAGAAAGATATCCGTTCCCTGGACGGCATCATCAAGAAAAAGTTAAATGCCCTACCGTATATGAAGCTCTAATATATCCTGATCATTTAGGGTGTGGTTCAGCATCAATTTCTGTCCGGGAAATTTAGTCGATTTCCCCCACACTCTGGCAAACCTGAATTTCTTGGCAAAATCTTTGTGAAGCTTCTCGCATACATCCCGGATAGTGCAATTTCTCCTGATGATCAATGGCATATTAAGGTCCGCCCCTTTGCGCGGCTCTTTCAGATAAATGCGCATGAAATCCAATTTTTGAAAAATCAATTCTTTCAGCGGTTCGATGTTAAGATCCTGCTCGGCTGATATGGCCAGGTCGGCATTCAGTTGTCTTTTCACTTTATCGACGGTAGCCGCATCCGTGAGATCTGATTTGGTTATGCAGGTTATGGCTGGAAGATATTTCTTATTGCCTTCGATTATGTCGATGAAATCATCTACATCTATGGGGCTGCGGATAAGGACATCTGCATTGACCTGTTTGAATTCACGCATGATCTGCTTGATGGTTTCGTCCTCTATGTCAATAGGCACGGTCTTACCTATATTTATGCCGCCCTGTGATCTTTTCTTGATAAATACTTCCGGCTTAGTTTTATTCAAGCGGATATTTGAATCCCATACTTCTTTTAATATCGAAGGGTGGTGTTCCGGATGGGTCACATCTATTACCATCAGGACCAGATCGGCGTTTCTTATTACAGTCAATACTTCTTTGCCTCGACCGCGGCCGGAAGCAGCTCCGCTGACTATGCCTGGAACATCTAATATCTGGATCTTGGCCTGTTTATATTCCATCATGCCAGGAATGACAGTAAGGGTAGTGAATGCGTATGCTGCGACTTCTGAATGCGCATCGGTCAATTTATTGAGAAGAGTTGATTTTCCTGAAGAAGGAAAACCCAATAATAGCACCGTGCCGTCCCCTGATTTTCTTACGGAGTAGCCGTATTCTGAACGCCCGGTTTTTTTCTGTCCGCGCATATCCTGCTTTTCGCGAAGCTGGGCGATCTTGGCTTTGACTAGCCCTATGTGCCCCTGGGTTGCCTTATTGTACTTTGTTTTTTTAAGTTCGTCTTCCAGATCCTTTATCTGCTTATTGTAATCGGCCATGTTGATTTTTTAAACGATTGTTTTTAATAAATTTATAGCCCTAAATTATTCAGGTCGTATCCTGAAATTATTCAGTAATCTTTATAAATCAATCTAAAGATAATAGCTCAATGATCAATGAAACCGTAGGGGCGGTAGTGCAGGCAGCGGAATCATATGTCTCGCTCATAGTCGAAGGAGTCATCATCTTACTGGTCGGTTTTGGACTTGGATTTCTTGCGCAGAAGATAATTTCAAGAATATTAAAAGAGATTGAACTGAATAACATTGCCAGCAATCTTGGTGTGACTTATAACCTTGAAAAAGGGATCAGCTTAATAGTATCTTTTGTGATCTATCTCGTATTCATCATCTGGTTCTTAAGACATTTGGGTATTGATTCCATAGTGTTATATCTGGTATTAGGAGCTATATTGATGCTTTTAGTATTGACTTTGATAGTAGGGCTTAAGGATGTAATACCAAATTTGGTGGCATGGTTAGTATTGCATAAAGATGAAAAAATAACTGTCGGACACTGGGTAGAAGTAAAAGAAATCTCCGGCAGGGTAGAAAAGATAGGTTATTTAGAGACGGAAATAAAGACCGATCAGGGAGATACCTTGTATGTGCCTAACACTTTATTTCTTAAATCTAAGTTCAGAGTAAAGAAAAATTGAGTGATGAATTATTATTCTTTCATGATATCGGCATATATGAGCCCTGTTTTTTTAATGCCTCATTTGCTAATTCATTCTCATCTGTTTCTCAAGAGAGACGCGCGCATTGATGGCCTTTTCTGCAAAGGACGAATCTAAGTTTACTGAAAAATCATATTTAGGACCGAAAAAAGGTTGCCAGATGATCCCACCCATCATTCCACCTTTAATCCTTCAACGTTTCCAGAAAGCTTACTACATCCCAGACTAAAGTCCGATGATAAGATGCAAGATTCAATGAATTCAATTCTTCCAGTTCATTCAATGCCTTTTCAACGGATAAATATTCACCTTTGTTCAAAATAGAAATAGCAGCGTCAATCTTCTCTTTCATTTTCTTATTGGAGCGAAATTCTTCTTTGAGCTCTTCCAATCTGGAAACCGCTTCGCCGAACCGATCATTCATTTTTAGATGCACCCATCTCTTTAACGACTTCTTTTTGCAGGTCTTCCATGCTTTTCTTAAGTTTCTCTTCCTGGGTTATAAACTTTTTCAGCCGAAGGTCCAGCATCTCTTTTTTTTCTTCGAGTTCCTGCTGCAGCTGCTGCCTTGGCTGCGATATCATGATGTGGCCGACAATCCGGTATGATCTATCTGAATCTTTCAGCCCGTCTAAAGCAGAATCAATCTCTGTAATCTGATCTTGAAGCTGTTGTTTCTGGATAAGGATATTCTGTAAATTTTGCTGTACTAACTGCAACTGATTTATGTTAGACTGGCCCATTTTAAAAAATTACCTGGCTTTTATCTTAACGGTAGTGCGTCGATCCTTGTAAAGAACTTTTCCGCCGCAATAAGGGCAGCGAATCTTGACTCTAGTATATTCGTCTTCAACTTTTTTTCCGCAATCAAAACAGACATAATACATTTTAGGCACCTTTAGTTGATGGAATATGCTTTTCCTGCGAATTTGAGATTACACTTTGAACATTGCCAAATGCCAGTCGCAAGACGTTTAACACTGGTCTTATTGCAGGAAGGGCATTTATGTTTTGCTCTCTGCTGGATCTCAATAAGCGCAAATTTTTTCTTTAAACTGGCTCCGTATCTTGGTCCAAATCTTTTAGTCGGCATTTTGTATCTCTCTCACTGGAATTGATATGTGGGGCTGCCCGGATTTGAACCGGGGTTCAATGGTTTTTTTGTATAGTATTACACCCAAACCATTAGTGATATTGCCTCATAAACCGCTTGTACGCAGCATATACCAGGCTACACTACAGCCCCATCGCACCCTGTTTATAAAGGTTTCCATGGGAAACTTCAAAAACTTACGGTTTTTGTTAATATCGTTCAATTTTAACCAGTTTTAAAAGGTTTGCGGTTCATTTGACCTTAATCAGTTCTTTTGAGGCAGTAGTAAGTGATTTTATCCTGCCTTTGAAAAGAAGCGTGTCTTCTATCCTAATTCCATATTTTCTGGGAAAATAAATGCCCGGTTCTATGGTAAATATCTGATTTTGCTTGATGGTATTCTTTGCTTCCGGAGAAAAGGAAGGCTGTTCATGGATCTCCACGCCCACGCCATGACCCAGCGAATGAATGAAGTGGGAGGAATATTTGCCTAATTTTTTTCTAGCTATCTGGTCCAGTTCGGTAAACGGCCGGTTTAATGCTGCTTGCCTGACCGCTTCTGACTGCGCATCCAGAAGGATATCGTAATGCTCAATCTCTGCCTTAGATGGTTTTCCAAAATATAATATCCTGGACATATCAGAACAATAATTATCATAATTAGCGCCGAAATCCAGCTGTAAGAAACCTTTCTGTATTCTTGATGTGGAAGTTATATGGTGCGGGACAGCGCTATTTTCTGCGCTGGCCACTATGGTAGGAAAAGCCGGATCTGCGCCATGTTCACAGATGAATTTATCTAAAAAGAATGCGATATCTTTCTCAGTCTTGAATCTTTTAACAGAAAACTGATTGACCAACTCATCAAATGCTTGAGAGGTTATGGCGCAAGCTTTGGCAATCTTTTTAATCTCTTCCGGAGTCTTCTGGGAGCGCAGATTATTCAATGTGGCAGTTATATCGACGAATGAGGCAGCGGGATATATCTTTTTCAATTTTTCTTCGTATAAGACTGAAAGAGAGGATTTGTTTATTCCGATCTTCTTTACATTTGGCTTAAATATTTTCTTTTCCCATCCTTTCTGCAGGACTGAAGCAGAGATGTTTTTCATGGAAGGTAATCGGTCCAATTTTGTGACATATAATCCTGCATCTTCTGGTGTTATCAGCATCAATGCAAAGGAAGTCTTCAATTGGGTGAAATAGATTATGTTGGGGTCTGGATGGACTAAGAAAACTAAATCAATATTGTTGGTTTTTAGATAAGATCGGAACTGGAGGAGTTTCATGAGTATTAGAAGATTATCTGGAAGTTAAAAAAGTTTTGGGAGGCTATAAGGGATATTCAGGCTAATTCGTCATGTGGCTTATGATACAGAGAGGAAAAGTATTGTCCTAATTTCAAAGTATCCGAGAGATATTTACACCCTTCATCAGGCGTCTCCGCATCCACGGTTAAATAACACCATCGTTCCATATCTTCATCGTCAAATTCAAACCGCACTTGGGCATCTGATCCGATCAGTTTCTCTATCCCTTTTTTTCCTTCCTGGACCGCTATAGAATCGTTGATGTATCCCACATAATTGTAACTTACCATATTTTCTGATGAGAGGAATCTCTTAATAAACTTATGGTTCATAAGTACGTATTTAGTCTAGTACCACAAAAGAAAAATAATAGTTCTTCTTTTCTCAAT
>CAYHKV010000019.1:0-12262 GCA_964357125.1 uncultured Methanosarcinales archaeon
CTCAACCACAAAGCAGGTTGAGTGAGTGGGATTTCTGGCTAGAAATTCTTAAAAACTAATCGGAGGAACTTAAAATGAAAATGATTCAACTAGTGAGAGGAATACACATCGTATCAGGTGACAGATATATAATGTCAACTAAAGGACCTGTAGATATTGTTTACGGGGGAAAAATTCAACAAAAAAATGAAAAAATAATGTACACCGACCAAATAATCCTATACGATGATCTTTTCCGCAGAACAACTCTCAAAGGAGTCGTTAAGACTGTGAATAAAAGGTATATCGTACTTAGTCCGGCCACGATAAAACTGTGCTGCGCATATGATGATAGATGTTATTATAGGATTACTAAAAAAGTAGAAAAAGCCAGAATTTCTATAAACGATCTAGAGAGAATACTTGGGGTTGTTGAAAATGATACTGACAGAGACAGATAGGAGAATATCCCTACTCCATAGACCGGATCTGCGGAGTTTAATTTTTTTTTATTTTTTTATTATTGATCAAGAACCGCCAACCAAAAGTTTTATATAAAACATCCACAATCATATTTATATCAATCAATAATTCTTCTTAGGCGACACTCACTGCTGACAATTGAATATCGTTCAAATGAAGAATAATGATAACCTTTCAAAGGAGGAATAAACATGGAAGAAAATAAATTAGAGATTAACCGGCCAGCGCCGAAGTTTGAGGCCAAAGCATTTCAGGATGACCAGATCAAAACTGTAAAGCTTGACAGTTACAAGGGAAAATGGGTAGCATTAGTATTTTATCCTGCAGATTTCACATTCATATGCCCTACCGAGCTGGGAGAACTGGCAGATCATTATGAAGAATTACAAAAACTTAACGTGGAAGTGCTGAGCATTAGCACAGATACTGTTTTTGTGCACAAGGCCTGGCATGATAATTCTGAGACCATAAAGAAAATAAAATTTCCCATGGTAGCAGACCCTAACGGGCAGATCTGCAGGGATTACGGAACTTACATCGCTGAAGAAGGGCTAAGCCTGCGTGGAACATTCATCGTCGATCCTGACGGGATATTGAAAGCTTTTGAGCTGCATGACAACAGCATCGGTAGGAGCGCAAAAGAACTGATCAGAAAAATAAAAGCGGCGCAATTTGTCAGAGAGCACGGCGGTGAGGTTTGCCCAGCCAGTTGGGAGCCGGGAAAAGCGACGCTTAAGCCGGGATTGCATCTGGTCGGAAAAATCTGATGGAAAATAAATAAGGAGGATGAACATGACATATACAGCACAAAATTTTGATAGTTTATTAGGGTTGAAAGGATTTACTGACCAATTGCTGCAGAACCATTTCAAACTGTATCAGGGATATGTTACTAACACTAACAAACTTCTTGAAACATTGGCAGCGATGGAGAAAGATGGCAAAACTACTACGCCGGAATACGCAGAACTGAAAAGGCGCTTCGGCTGGGAATTCAACGGCATGAGATTGCATGAATTATATTTCAGCAATATGTCTAAAAAGAAAACTGCTTTGCTGGAAAGTTCTGCGTTGCATAAATTGATGGCACAAACCTTCGGATCTTCACAAAAATGCCAGGAAGTATTTGTGGATACCGGAAAGATGCGCGGGATAGGATGGGTGGTCATGGCTTATGACCCGGCCGGAAAGAGATTATTCAACCTCTGGGTAAATGAACATGATGCAGGGCATCTTGCAGGAACCATGCCGTTATTGATCATGGACGTATTTGAACATGCCTTCATGCTTGACTACGGATTGAACAGAGCTGATTATATCAAAGCGTTTGTTGAAGCCATAGATTGGGATGCGGTGCAGAAAAGGTTTGAGAAAGCCCAGTCACTTTAAGATTATTTTTTCCGCGATGATCTCTTTTTTTCCTTTGTATTCTTCTACCTGCCCGATGATCTCGACATAATCGTTGTCATGAAGATAGATGCTGCTGTCAGGGAATAATATTACGTCAGTAGATATCACTTTCTGCCCTTCCAGCCTGAAAAAAATAGCTTTATCAGTCGTCTTGAGCTGTTTGATTGTCCCCCTCATCAATACTTGTTCCGGAGAAGTGATCGAATCCAACTCCGGCTGCGGATCGTAATTAAATTGAGTGGAATAGAATAACAAGAAGACCAGACCAAAAATTATGGTCAGATAAGATATTTTAAGGAAGGTTTTTTCCTGCATTTTTAAGCCAGCCGCACAGCTGCTTAAATAGATTTCCATCTCATAAGCTTTAGTTTCTAAATCTTTATATAGAACACTGCTTATTTATGTGATTATGTCAGAAGAAAGGGTAGTACAAGTACGGGAACAGTTATTTCAATTAGAACGAAGGATAAAACCATTGGAATGGGATGCCAGCAGGAACCAGATAAATGAGTTCAAGAAACAGCAATTAGAACGGATGAAGGTTGAATTCTCTTCTTTACAGCAGGAACTTAAGCAGCTAGAGCTTAAATAGATTCCTAATAAATCCTTAGCAAACCTTTTTAAATAGACTTTAGATTAAAGCTAATATATAGCTGAGGCAGCCATAAGGCGTGCACCACCAACAAGATGCTTAAGCCTCGGGAGGAATGGAAATGGAACTAAAAGTAGTATTAGGCGCTAAAGACGGAAAATCTTATCAGAAAGAGCTGAAAGATGCTGCAGCAGAGATGCTTCTAAACAAAAGCATCGGAGACACAGTTTCAGGTGATTCTTTAGGTTTTTCAGGATACGAATTTCTTATCACGGGAGGATCTGATAAATGCGGATTTCCTATGAGAAAAGGAATACAAGCTCCCAGAAAGAAAGCCATGCTTGGTAAAAGTATCGGATTTTCCGGATTGGACCGGAATGATAAGAAGCAGAAAGGATTGCTTATAAAAAGGACTGTCTGCGGTGAAAGGATCACTAAAGACATCAACCAGGTCAATCTTAAAATCCTTAAAGAAGGTTCAGAACCGCTGGGTGGAGAAGCTCCTTCCGAAGAGCAAAAACAATAAGTTTTTAAATTAATTTTGTTTTCTTTTAGATTTGTATGGCTAATGTAAATCAAATGTTTGTCGGATTGCAGGAGCAATTTGCGTCGTTAGGCCGCAGCATTTCAAACTTTTTTGCATTTGTAGGTAACAAGTTAGGAAATTACGCAAGATTGACGTTAGCAGAAAAAATATCTTTCGCAGCAGCTATGCTGGGATTAGTATTGATATTAGTTTCAATAGCGCTTTTCATGATATAAAATGGCAGAAAAAATAAATCCGTTCAGAGAACAACCTTCGGTTGAACAATCCAGAAGGAATGATCCATTTAGAGAAGAATCTTTGCAGCAGACTAAGCGGCAATCGCGCTTGGATAGTAAGATTACCATCAGCTTAAGCCTGCGAAGATTTTTGAAAGGATCATTATTGGTTTTTCTGTTTATGACCTTTTTTTATATGGGCAGATTGACAGGGGGAGACAGCGTTTCAGAATCCTCATCATTCCAACTTCCGGATTTTTCAAGCTGGTTCAAAAGCGAAAGTCCTTCAGGACTGGTCACTGCAAATGCAACCGCCGATACCGAAGAAACTCCTGTTGAAACAGCCCAGCCAGAGGTCGTGACAGTAGAGGAGCCTATCGAAGCGCCAGCAGATGAACCGGTAGCAGCTGCTGCAAATGAAACTGGATCTACTGAAAACCAGATAGAAGTGGTTTCTTATTCAAAAGTCTCCATGACCATCGACAAAGTGTATTTTGATTGGAAAGAAACGTGGGGAAAAATAAAAGGAGTCAAATATACTATCAAAAATAATGAGATAGGATATGTAAAACCGGATAATTTTGTGATGATGGTCGAAGGCTATGAAGATATGCAGAAAGAGTTTGAAGCGGCTTATACTTCACAGAAAGTAGGCGCAGGACAGACATTAACTGATGAATCAGCAGTTTCCGGCGGATTTGCATACAGCCCTAAACAAATCCCCAGCGGAGATGTATCAAAAGTAAGAGTTACTTTATTCCTGCGCAATGCCAATAATATAGTTATAGCTACCTCTGAGAAAATAGTCGATCTAAGCGGCGCAAGTTCTTAGGCTGTAAAAATCAAGCCTTACCAATCGTTAAGTATATATATCTCAGAAATTTAATAGGATGAAATATGAATGACATCCTTGATCTGATAATCTCACGAAGAAATGTAACCCAATTTCTGCCTAAATTTGTATCCTGGGAAAAGATATCGCGTATTCTTGAAGCAGGAAGGCATGCGCCCAGCTGCGGAAATATACAGAACTGGAAATTTATCCTTATCATGAAACCTGATCTAAAACAGGAAATAGCCGCCGCTTCTTATGACCAATATGAGATCGCTCAGGCCGCTGTTCTTATAGCGATCTGCGCTGAGCCGGAAAAAGCAGAACGATATTACGGCGAGAAGGGAAAAACTATGTACACAATACAAAATTGTGCAGCCGCTGCGCAGAATATGATCTTAGAAGCACATTCTTTAGGATTAGCCAGCAGATGGATCGGCGCATTTGACGTCGATCAGGTTAAATCATTATTGAAAATTCCAGACGAAGCTGAACCGCAGATAATTTTAGCGGTAGGACATCCAAAAGATGTTCCGCCTAAGCCGCCGAAATATCCACTAGAAGCGTTAGTATACTTCGGATGGTGGAGGATGAAGATTCTTGATCCGGCAAAATATCTTGATGACATCGCTGGAATATTAGCCAGGAAAGCCCATGCAGCTACTGAGATGGTCGGCAAAGGCAAGGGATTTGTGGCTGAGAAAGTGAAAAGTGTAGTAAAGAAAGAATAATCAGTTTATTTCTTACGGATTTATCTATACGGCCCTTGGTCTTTCCTTCTGACTGGAAGGCCGTAGAAACTTTCTGTATGCTCATCAATGTTGGCTAAAGAATAATTAGCTTCTACAATGGCTTCTATACATGCTTTTACAAGGCGTTTTTTAAGTTCATACGAACCTTTTAAACCATAGCCATTACTATTTTTTTCAAAAATAACCCCTTTATTCTGTTCTTCGGTATCAATCACTTCTACTGTATAACCCATCCTTCTTTGATAGCTTTCTATGCTTTCTGGAGTTATTATAAGAGCCATAATAAGCTCCTTATATTCTGTTCTTTGTTTTTCAAATTGCAATGCTTTGGCTAATTCTTCTTCCCTTTCTTCCTGTTTCTCTTCTTTTGATTTGAACCAAGCCATTGTATCTTACCTATATGGCCCTTGATCTTTCTTCTTAGCGACTGGAAGACCGTAGAAGCCACTATTTCCTATTGGCTGTACTTTAACGATAGCTTCTATGCCCGATTCAACAAGACGGCGTTTAACTTGATGAAACTCAAGGTTCAACAAATAAGAAGTGGTAATTGTTCCCGTAACAAAATGTGCGGTATTCCTATAAAGAGTAAGCCCTTTATTTTGAACACCAGTATCAACCATTTCTACTGAATAGCCCACTCTTCTTTGGTATTCTTCCATGCTTTCAGGGGTTATTACAATTTCACTAAGAAATTTATCATAATTCTTTTCTGCTAAAGCTTCCGTTTTCGCTTCTTCCCTTTCTTCCTGTTTCTCTTCTTTTGATTTGAACCAAGCCATTGTATTAAGCTCAAAATAACCCTTCTTTAAAAATATTTGCTGAGAATTATCACTGAATGATTAAAACACAAAATCCCAAAAATAAGCTCAAAACAAGAAGTGCCTTCTGTAATATATATAATGAAGAAGAAAAATATTTAAATATAAGTAACTCTTTACTAAACTCAAAAGGGTTTGGTCACCCTTAGTAGTCATTTGGTCGTATTCGGTTGTTTGAGTTTATGTATCTAGTACTTACTTTCTTAAGTCTTATTTTTCATACATAATGGGTCAGATTATGCACGACAAACTTGAGAATAGAATAGTGTAACTAGTATATAATAATTTATGTACTAGAGAATATAAAAGGGTGGACACAAAACAAAAATTGAGGTGGAAATATGGATTTTATCGTTGAAAGAGCAATGCAAAATGCACCTGCAGAGGATGATTTTGCAAGTATGAGTCAAGCTAACATCAAAGTTATCGGGGTCGGTGGAGCCGGTAACAACATGGTCGGCTGGCTATATAAGAAAGGGATCAAAGGAGCAGAAATTATCGCTACCAACACCGACCATCAGCACTTGAATATAACCGGCGCTGACAGGAAATTCTTGATCGGTAAAGACTGTACCAGAGGACTTGGATGCGGAGGTTTCCCTAACAAAGGAGCTGAAGCTGCTCAGGAATCGTTGACAGCTATCAAAGAAGCATTGAAATCCGCAGATATGGTTTTCGTATGCGCAGGTATGGGAGGAGGAACAGGTACTGGAGCAGCACCAGTTGTGGCGCAAGTTGCAAAGGATGTAGGCTCAATAGTAATTGGAACTGTAACCATGCCTTTCAACATTGAAAGAGCAAGATGCGATAAAGCTGAGTTCGGATTACAGCAATTAAGACAGGTATCGGATACAGTCATAGTTATTGACAACAACCGCTTAGTTCAGATCGCAGGTAACTTACCTATCCAGCAAGCATTTGCAGTAGCAAACGAACTTGTAGCTACCATGATCAAAGGTATCGTAGAAACTATCGCTGTGCCTTCACTGGTCAACCTGGACTACGCAGACGTTAAGGCAATAATGTCTAACGGAGGAGTAGCTGCCATAGGAGTAGGAAGCTCAGACACTAACAACCGCGTAGAAGAAGCAGTAAAAGGAGCTTTAAGCAATCCTTTACTGGATATCAACTATGAAGGAGCTACTGGCGCATTGATCCACGTTACTGGCGGTCCGGACATGACTTTGGACGAAGTAAGCAGGATCGGCGAATTAGTGACTGAATCGTTAGATGACGATGCAAACGTTATCTGGGGAGCAAGAGTTTCAGATGATATGAAAGGCAAGTTGACGGTCATGACTATCATCACTGGTGTAAATTCACCATGGATATTAGGCAAACTGGACAACAGGCATACCCAGCAACGGGCAAAAAGCTTGAGCAAAGAGTTAGGGCTTGAATTAGTATAAGCTTGACAAGAAGAACGGGGGGTGTCCACCCTCTTTTCTTTTTTTTCATTCTGATTATACAAAAGTCTTGCCTTGCGCTCTTTTCTTTACCGCCCCTACGTAAGATCTGCGCAGGGCAGGATTTCTTTTTTCTGATTGTTTATTAAGATTTTTTACTGAAGATATTTTTCCATCTCTTTTCTTTTACGAGGGTTTAATGAAACATGATGACCATAAGAGGTTTGTTTTAAGATCAGAATCTCTTCTTTGATTAATTCTTTTGCTGCTTCCTTGCTATCGCCCTTGAAATGGCTTGGCAATCCTTTCTTCAAGTTTTCAATGTCAGTATGCCTTCCCCCTACATAACCATGATGAAAAAGCTTCTTGACTATGTATCCTTTAGCTAGTTCTAATTCCATAAATAAGCTTAAAGCAGAAAGGTATTAAAAACAACTCATTACAAAAAATGTAACCACTAACAACAAAAAATATAAATAGTCCGGCTGTTTTTAGGATAAAATGGAAGAAAAATCAGTATTATTAAGAACCTTTGGCGATTATCCTTTAATAAGGATCCTAGACTTCCTGATCTATTCCAGAGACTTTGACTATCCGATTACAGAAATAGCCAAGAATGCTAATGTTAATTTCCAGACTTTAAAAAAACTATGGCCCCAGCTTGAAAAAGATGGAATAGTCATTTCTGTTAGGACAGTAGCTGGAACTACTTTATACAAGATTAATATTAATAATCCAATCGTAGAAAAGATAATTGAATTTAATAATTTCCTGTGCTGGGAGTATGCTGAGAAAACAGAGCAGGAAATTACGGCATGATTCTTTAGTTGTAAGGGTAATATTTGTTTTCTCTAAAAGCAAAATGCTTATATTAAGTTATTATCCTGTGTACTAAAATGGCCATCAGATACATAACCTTTGACATCGGCGGAGTAGCCAATGTTGAACCGCGGGAGATAGTTGATTCTGTCAAAGAATGTTTTGGCGAAGATTTTTCTGATGACCGATTTAAAAAGATGGTCCATCCTCCATCATGGAGGGCATTTCAGAACGGAAAGATCAGTCCAGCTGAATATATTAGTGGCGCATTAAAAGCAGGAAATCTTTCTAATACTCCCGAACACAGGTTTTATTTACGGCAATTGTTAGAAGAATGGTGCGGAAAATCATATCAGCCAATTTTGGATCTAGTTGAACTGTTAAAACAGAATGGTTATCACACTAGCGTATTGAGCAATAATAATGAGATAATGTACAATACGCAAGGAGCAGAGATCAGAAACAGAGTAGATGTAAGCTTATCTTCGCATGAGATTGGAATATCTAAGCCGCAGCCGGAAGCATTTAAGATTTTATTGGAAAGGATACGTGCAGATGATCCGAAAGAAGTTTTGTTCATAGATAATATGGTGCATAATGTTGATGCAGCAAGGGAGCAAGGCCTTCAGGCATTTTATTTTTTAGGTAAGGAGCTTACTCAAGATAGGGCTTTTGAAGACTTGATGGGATTCTTGAAGAGAAAAGGGGTTAGAGTTTAAAAAATTATTTTTCCACAACAACTCAACCCTGCTTCTTGATCTTATCCATCAATTCCAATATCGCCTGCAGGATCTGTTTAGGTGTAGGCGGATTTCCCGGTATTTTCAAGTCAACAGGAATAACTTTATCCACTCCGCCCAGAACTGCATAAGATCCTTTGAAGATTCCGCCATCGCAGGCATCGTCTCCCAGAGCGATGACTAATTTAGGAGAAGGCGTAGCATCATAGGTCTTTCGCAACGCCACGGCCATGTTATGAGTCACCGGACCGGTCACGATAAGAGCATCAGCATGTCTTGGTGAAGCTACGAAAGAGACACCAAAACGTTCGATATCATAATAAGGAGTAGTCAGATTAACCAATTCAATCTCAGGAGAGTTGTCGCTTCCGGTATCTACTTCCCTGATAGCCAGACTTCTTCCGAAGATAGAATCTATTTTCTGTTTAAGCTTGATGCCTAGTTGTTCAAATTCATTATCCTTTAACTCTTCAGTCACCTTGGGTTTACAGATATTGAATATTGCATTTACCATGATTTCACCTACAGATCCGTCCCTGCATAGGACAAGTTCATGCTTTTATTCACTAATGGAAAATCCGGCACGATATTTCCTAAGACCGCGTGTTCTATGGCCTGCCAGTTGCAGAAGGAAGCAGTCCTTATTTTGTAACGGGAGATCTTCCCTTTCTGGATAAACAGCCAATGTATATTTTGCCCTCTTGCCGATTCAACAGCCATCAAAGAAAATCCATCTTTGACCGCCGAAGATGCCGGACGTATCTCTCCCGGAACTATGTCGGCAATAACTTTTTTAATTAGATTAATAGAATCTTCTATAGTGCCTGCTTTTACTTTAAAGCGGGAAAGCACATCTCCTTTTTCCAAAGTAGATGAATACGGCACTAATTTTTGATATAAGCTGTAGGGATGATCGATACGCACATCTGTAAGCATACCTGAAGCTCTGGCCAAAGGCCCGGTCAAGTTTAAAGGCCGGATCATTTCTTTTTTTACTATACCGGCATTTTCAAAACGGTCAAGCACCGGAGCGAAAGAAAGTGATTCTTTCACGGAATCATTGAACACAAGAGAAAAATTTTTCAGATAATTTCTTAATTTGACCAGATCTTCAGCATTTATGTCTTTCTTAAGGCCGCCGACTTCTAAGCTATTCTTCAAGAATCTTGAACCGGTCATGGTTTCGTTCCAGCGCAGGATATCTTCGCGCAATATGAAGAAAGGGCTGGCGCCAGCTGGATAAGCGACGTCAATGATCATCCCAGCCAAGTCTCCAAGTAAAGAGTATATTCTTTCCATCTCTGCCAGCAGCACCCGTAAATACTGAGCTCTTGCAGGAACTTTTATCTGCGATATCTTTTCAACCGCCTGACAGAAAGCCAAAGCGTTAGCTACAGTCTCATCACCGCTTATGGCTTCAGCAAATTTCACCGCTTCTTGCGGAGTTTTCCCTTCGGCCAATTTTTCGATGCCGCGATGCTTCCAGAACATACGTATTTCCAGATTAAAGATAGTCTCACCTATGACGCTGAAACGAAAATGCCCTGGCTCTATGATCCCGGCATGTACAGGGCCGACCGGAATCTGATATACTCCCTCTCCGTTAACTTTTTTGAAAGAATATTCTTCAGCAGGAAGGATGTTTTTTCTCATCTTTACCTGTTCATTGATGACTGACTTGCGCAGAGGATGAAAATCAAAAGGGTAGGCTTCATGCAGAAACAGCCTGCGGGTGTCAAAAGCGCCATTAAAGTTTATTCCAAATCCGTCAGTTATCTCTCGCTCATACCAGCAGGCAGCAGGAAATTCCCTGGCGATAGAATTAGTAGAGGGCAATGAATTCTTTTTTAAGATCAAATAATGAGCAGAGCCTTTTTTCTCGAAAACATAGCATAAGGTAATGCCTTTATTCTTCCAATCCTCAACCGCAAACAGATCGATCAGGAAAACTCCCTTTCCAGCCAGAAACTTGATGCTTCTTTCAAATTCTTCATCACTTACGGCAAGATAAGCCTCATCCTCGTGATTTTGCTGGAACCTATCTGCAGGAAATCCCAACAATTTTCCCAATTCTGATTTTAGATTATTCATGTGTATATCCTCATAAGCCCAACCCAGATACGATCGAATGCAAAAGTGATCTTAATCCTGCCGGGATAAATATTCCCAAGACCAATAATAAAATTATCAAGATGATTATCGGGATCTTCATGCTCATAGGAGCTTTATACTCAGGCAGCTTTTTATCCTTGATGTTTCCAAAAAGATTGATGAAGAACCAAGCGAATGACCCGGCTGCGATAAGCAATAAGACCAATACTGAAAATAATAATATTTTTGAAGTTCCCGCCAGCTGCGATAATATAAAAAATTTAGAGATGAATAATGGAAATAAAGGCATACCGATTATGGCCGCGCTTCCGATGATCAATCCCCATGATGCTAATGGCTGCAATCTTATCGCGTCATGGATGAATTCGCTTTTTATGCTGTTATACTGGCGATGGATTATGCCGGCAGAGAAAAACAGCAAGGCTTTGTTCAGTGAATGAGCGACAGTATGGAATAAGACCCAGAACATGGAAATGGGACTGCCGATTCCAATTCCGACCAAAAGGAAACCCATATTCTCGACGCTGGAAAAAGCGATCATTTTTTTGACATTAGTCCTGACGACCATACTTATTACAGCTACGGCTATACTTAATATCCCAAAAAATAACAGGACTTTAGATATGAACGGCTGGGATGAAGTATGCTGAGCTATGGAATACATCCTGATGATGGCATAAATCCCTATATTAGTTATGCTCCCAGAAAGTAAGACGCTTACATCTGAAGGTGCTTTTGAATAAGCAGCAGGAAGCCAGGTATGGAAAGGCACAATTCCTGATTTGGCCGCAAATCCTACAAAAATAAGGATGAATGAAAACAGGAATAACTCCGGAGAGAATTCCGAAGCCCGCTGCAGCAATAAATCCCAGTTCAAAGTAGCATCAGCAGCATGGAACTTGCTTAAAGCGAACAGGAATATCAATCCGATAAATGAAAAGAGCATGGCAGTAGAAGCTATGAAAACATATTTCAGGGCGGCAGTGATATTTTCCTTAGCATTTAGTATGACGATCAGGATCGCTGAAAGGACTGTAGTCAATTCTGCAAATATCCATAATAGAGCCAGATTATTAGAACTAAAAGCCAAGATGACTGCTAGGAATAATAGGTTGAAAGTGATATAAAATAATTTTATGTTTTTGGGGTTCAACTCTCCCGAAGCGGTCAGGCTTTCGACATATCCTTCAGCGTATATCGCCGCGAGCAGGAAGATAACGATACTGAGGATAATCTCAAATATACTTAATGGATCGATGAAGAAATAATGATTTTGAAGGTAATAGATCGGCAGTTTTTCTGTGATTAGAGTCTTTACTGCAAGAACTAATGCTGCTAGTGCGTAGAGGGTAGTACAGCAATTCATTATTCTCGCTGATCTGGAAAGCAAGATAAGTATCAAAGCGATCGCAGATAGTACGGCTAAAGTAAGTATCATCGCTTATCACCTCTTTTGAACCAATTTCGGAAAGGGTTTAATTTGGCGTGGAACTGCTCTATGGAAGAATCTATCCCAAAAGCCAGTATGGCGGCGATAACGACAAGCATTATCAG
>CAYHKV010000020.1:0-11843 GCA_964357125.1 uncultured Methanosarcinales archaeon
GCTATCCCTTTCCCGAGAACCATGGAAAGGTATAAGCCGTAAAAGAGAAAATTATAAATACCTCTTCGCGTTTTAAATAATATGGCTACACGTCCAATAGGGTTTCTTAGACGAGAAGAACAAAAGCAACAGGCCGAGCAGGTTACAGTAAAGAATATTGAAAAAGAATTCAAAAGCATGATTTCTCAGTTGGATTTGGATGAAGAAATTTTTGTAAAAGAATTAGCCATTGAAAAGAAAATTATGAAGGAACTAATAAAGATATACAAACAAATAAGAAAATTAGAACAGATAATAACTAAACGCAATAAATTGGCGGTACAATGCAGTGCATTGATAACTGATTATCCTAAGAAAAGCCTTCAGCTGTTGGAGGAAATAGGTGAGATGGATTATCAGATAATACCTAAAGCGGACGAAATATATAAGGAGATTTCTAAACACTTTTTATCTGATGTCTCTGAATTATACAAAGGAATGGAACTTTCAAAAGAACAAATAAAAAATATCCGGTCACTAGCTAATACTTTAGCTACTACTTTGTCTTCGTCGGTTAGCCCTATACAGGAATCTATTCAGAATCAGAAACTGGAATTTATACGAAGGAGCATTTTAGCCAGGCATCCAGGCTTGAAATAAAGAGCTTAGTGATCTTCTCAATATATGATCGATTCATCATCTAAATTCAAGATCACACAACAATCCCAGATGATCAGACCAGGGGAAATCAAAAGTCCTATAATTTTTAATCGTGATGTTATCAGATACTAATATGTGGTCTATGCCTTCATAAGGCTCGCCTGCCTGGTAAGTTTTTACTCCGAAGTTTTTAGCTGGCGGATGAAGATAGCCGGTATCAAGAAGTTTCTTTAAAGTTGGGCTGTCAGTGGTGTCGTTAAAATCTCCGGCAGCTATGATGTACACATCCGGTTCTCTTTTTTTTAACGAAACTATATAATCTGCGAATTGCCGGACTTCTTCTTCTCTCCTGAAGGCATATTCATCCTTTTGGTCATCGAAATGAGTGTAGACTACATGCGCTTCTCTTTTTCCAATTTTAACTTCTACATCGATGAAATCCTTAAAGAAATGGTCTACTCTGCTGTCAAAGCCATATTCGTCTTCACCAAAAAGATGGCGATGCAGGGCATTAAGCGGATATTTAGATATCATAGCGTTGCCGGTAGTCCAAAGCGGGCTTTTCAAGTATTGGTCGAACAGCACATAATTGAACGGCTGTCCCATGAATTCTGCGATGACTTGCGGCTGGTCAAGATTTCCGGTCTTGAGCGAATCTTTGTAATCCACTTCGTTTAATGCGACAAAGTCTGCTTTTTCCTTAAGCAGATAATCTGCCAGCCACCTTGAACGTTCTAAAGCTTCTTCTTTACTGATGATCTGGAACAGATTGGTAGTATTACCTCTTAAATCTGCGGCATTAAGATGGGCGAAAGTTATTTCTTTGATGTTTTCGCTGGAATCTGATGCTTCATACGACGAAGCGTCATTTAAAGTATATACCTTAAACTCGCCGATGCAGGAAGCAGAAGAGATAGACAGCGCTGCAGTTATGGCAGTAATTCCTGAAAGAGAATACCGCCCCTTCAAAAAGTTCATTGTTTAAATCCAAATTCACTGCGATATAAAGCTGACGAATATGCTCTATTTGTTTATGCGCCTAATTAGGCAGGGTTTTAAAATAAGATCTCTCAAACTCTTCGATCTCTTTTTTGGTCAATCCTCGTTCCACATAATTTTCTAAAAAATGATCTATGTCCCCCTGGTCAATGGGGCTTAAGGATCTATATCCAGGCAGTTGCTTTAATTTTTCACAATCATCTTCGGTAATACGATAAGGTTCTAATACCGTATAAAACACCGGCCTAAATCCAGCTCCGAAGGCTATTTTTTGTGATTCCAAAAGGTATTTTTGCGCTTCTTTTGCTAAAGAGCTTAATGAATCATAATGTCCACTATTACGTTCGATCTCTGATAGTTCAAATACGGCTGTATCAAAAGAATATAAGTTTTCTACCGAATATAGTTTTAAAAAAGAAAAAAAACTTTTACCCGCTGCCGCATCAGGCATTAAAGCTTTAATCTCTGCTTCAGTCAACTGTTCAAGATCAGTTTTATGTAACTTGGTGTATACAGCGCTGCTCTTGTAAACTCTTGCTTTAGCTTCTAGATCTCGGACTATCATGCCGGCTACAGATTTATTCTTCAGACAATGATCTTCCAGGCCAATCTTGGATTCAGCTAAAGTATCAAATACCAAAACCTTGCTCATAAAGAAGATAAATTTTTTACAGATATATATTGGCTGCCTATAGTGTATATTTTATATTGTACCTATTCCGGCAGAGAGATGATCGATCCGAAAGAATCTGCGAAATCACTTTTCATCAGGCTGGCGAAAGCATCTTTATAATCGTTATCGATGCTTGCTTTTCCGTTTTTAATATGCCCATGCGCTATCTTTAGGGTTCTTCTGAAAAAAGATGATGGGAGATCAGGATTGTATCCCGTTCCTTCACAATAAAACATCCTTCTGGTATCGTAAAGTGAGCCGTTTACCCTTAAGGGGCATTTATGCCATCGGTCTAAAGAGCCGTTAGAGCCTATATCTGACAGCACTACCATGGCATTTGAATCTGTATCCAATACAAAATATTCCATCGTACTCTTGTTTTTTTGTGTATTATCAAAGTAATGCACATATATCCTGAATTGGCCGGCCTCAAAATGAGATGTATAGTCATATTTGCTTTTCTCATCTTTAAGCAAGCCAGCTAATACCTCTGAAGAAAGCGCCTGGTTAGTCAGCGGAAATAGATCCTCAACGTTAATGGTTACCTGGTCTGCGGGAGGGATCACCACTACAGGGACGATTTCCTTCTGCGGCTGCAGTGGCAGGCACGAGCTTACGGCTGCGGCCAGTCCGAAAAATGTTTTTAGGTCCATAGTTTAGCTTAAACCAGCCTATTTATAAACCTTTATCCAGAAAAAGAAAGTTTATAAATGGGGGGCTTGTTTAGAGACTAACCCATTAAACATAGAGCCACTGCGTAGGTTAGGCATGCGGGGGTATCTGTTTTAGAGAAATCTAACAGAACCTTAGAGCAAAGCCTGGCCAAATGCGCAGGACTTAAGTTGCAAGACATAAGTCATCCTGTCTCTTAGTGGGTTCGGGAGTTCAAATCTCCTCCCCCGCACTTTATTGCCCTCGTGGCCTAGCGGTAGGGCGCGTCCTTGGTAAGGACGAGGTCGCGAGTTCAATCCTCGCCGAGGGCTTTTCATTATCAACCACAAAAATGAATCACCATCAATATTGCCGGAAGAACAATGAGGTTACATATGTCAGTTTTATGGCTGTTCTTAGGAGATGCGACCTGCTCTTCATCGCCGAGACCGATCATTTCAGCCTTGTTCAGGAGAACAATGAACAGCTGATTCTTGAACAGATGCTTGGGAATGAAAAAGCGACCATAGCCATTGAAGATATCTCTGATCCAAGATATTGCCTCAAAAGGAAAATGCTTATGCAATACAGCGATAATAGCCTGCTATATCTTCCATCAGATAATCAAGAGATGTTAAAAACGATAACCCCTTTAGCCCAGAAAGGAAGAAAGGCGGTTGTCATAGCCGGTTCAAAGCATCTGACCGGGGCATTATCGGTTGATGTCTTAGTTAGGTACAGAAATAAGGATATCGAGAGCACAGTTGTCATATTGGATGAAGAATTTCCTGCTGAAGGGATCTATAAAAAACAGACCACTCTTGGAATGGATTTTATCGTTGTAGGAAGCTTAAGACAACGGTCTTAAAACAACTTTTTTTCCAATAAGCTTTTCTAATGCTTTAGCAAATTGTAAACGGTATTCCTGTAATTCACTTAATTCAGCTGATTTAATTACCCACCCTTGATCTTTGTCATTATTAACTGCAGCTTCAATATGATATAACTCTTCTTTTAATCTTTTTTCAAAATAAGCCGCTAGTTTCGTATCCCTTTGTTTCAATTGGCCCATAGCGGTTACACTTGTTTTCAAATTGATCTCTGCCAGTAATTTTTTGCTCTTATCAAGCGCATCCGTAACAAATGTCTTTGCCATATCAAATTAGAAAACAATAATCTATATAAACTTTTTCTATTCCGAAATATATATGATTAAGGAAATCTCACAGCGATTACAGCATATATTCAATTCCTTCCCTTCTGAAGACAGGATCATTTTCAACAATAAGCTGTTTAGTATAGATAAGAATAATTTTGAGCCGATAATCAAAGCTCATCCTAAGTCCATGGCTTTCGTTGACGGCGGGCAGGCGGAGATAATCTCTGCCGGAAGCTTCTGCTTAAGTTTCATACGGGTAGCAGCATTGGTCTATCGCGATAATAAGAAAATAAAAGATGAAAAGTCTGAATTTTATCTCCTGACTACCGCTAAATATCAAGATGAAGAGATCGTATATGAATCAAAAATATTTCCTGTAGATGGAAATGTTATGATAGATGAATCTCAATTAAGCATCTCTTCTACTGATGCAACTATAAGGATAGGCATCGAACGCGCTTCCATCAATGCTGTAGTCAACATGGCCAGAAGATTTGCAGAACTTTCCTTATGCGCAAGGATCGGCGCTGATATGATCGTCCTTGACGGAACATTAGAACCTTCTTTCAGGAATGAAGAAAAATATCTTTCACAGCTTCCTGCCAATGTCTGCGCCATCGCCAAATCTTCTTCCTTATTCACTGCTTCAGGCAATTCTCCTTTAGTTTTGCTTAATAAAATATCTCCCTCTGGCTGCTGGAGTTACTCTGTGGAAGGAAATACCTATTTTGTGAAACTTCATTCTCATGCCAGGCATATATTCAGATATACCGGAAAGAAAGAATTTCTTCCTTCTATTATGTATAATAGCAGTGATGCTTTATTCTTAGGGTATCCTTATGGTCTGGTAGCTGTAGACCAATTTGCCCGGGTCAGCAACGCAGAAAAGAAGATGTTGCAGATGAATTTTTTATTGAACGCAGAGAACAAGGGATTGGCAGAATACCTTTCTACTACTGATGCACACGGCATATTAGATAATCTCTAACCCATATGTATGCTTTTCTTGGAACTGTACTTCTTTTTTCCTTTGATGATAATGCCGACCTGGCATCTCTTTTCACCATGCCAGCGCTGTTCTAATTCTTTGTAGGGAAGAAAAGTCCGTAAGATAGCGTAAGGGTCTTCAAAATAGATCTTCTTCTTGTCATAGCCTATCGCAACTACATAATGCCCGTCGTTCCAATGATTCTGCCAGTTTTTGACTTTTCGTTTGGTCCAGGCCTGCAATAGAAGGATGACCGGGATATCTTTCTTAAGGTACTCTTTTATTTTCTGGATGTTCATCTCTTCCATGGTCGCCGGAAGCTTGAAATGATGGGCTACCTTTACCATGCCATGCAGTGAAGTCCCGCTTTTCTTAGTGGTGCGGGCTATCTTAAGAATATCGCTTTCATTAGCATTGATGCCGTAATAGGCAAGGACAGTATGCATGGCTTTTGCTCCGCAGTCATACTCGAAAGTCTGCCTGGCATTTGGGAAATCCAAAGTCTTCATCTTTAGAATCAATATTGTAGGATTAATAAAGATTGCTGTTGGTGTGAGATAGGTACTATTTTAACACAATAAAGAATAAATATTGGTGGTCACTTTTCAAACTTATTGACTCAAATAGCATTTATTCCTAAAAAATTAGAACTTTTAATTGGGGATATTGAAAAAAAACCTAAATTACCTGTTTCACTTAGATATTTTCTCCTACCTATATTTGGTTCATTATTCTGGTTTTTTTTAGTTTTTTCAATAATTTATCTTACTAACAAAAGAATAGGTCTTGGTTTGATTTTTTTAGTTTTATGTTATTTAAGTCTTATATTAGTAAATTGGTTTGAATTTAATCACCAAGAATTAATTAGGATTAGTCTTAAAAAAATCGGATTACTAAATAAAGAAGATAGATTTGATGATATAATTGATGAAGTAGATGAATTAATAGATAATATTGATGACATCACAGAATTAGACGAAAATGAGTTTAATTTAACTATGTTTAAAAGATTAAGAGATTATCTGGCCTTATTTGTATATCCTGCCCTGAATATGAGTATCCCAATTAAAGAATTCGTATATTCTGAATTGTTCTTGAATTTGAAACCTATATTTAATCAAAAAAATAATCTTTATAAAATTCCGGAATTACTTGACCGCTTTGACAGTAGTTTTTTAAAAGAGAAAGGTGTTGAGAGTACGTTATGTTTATATTATGAGAAAGAAACTTCCTTCTTCAAGGAAAGTATTACAAAAAGAATTTTAGAACTAAAAAAAGAGATAAATGAAAAAACAAAAGGTACTTTTACAAAAATTTATGAGTTCGCAAAAGAAAACCCCCTTATTTCTGGTCCAATTATATTGTTTGTTTTATCACTCATAACTAACTATTATTTAGGGATTAAGCTACCGATAAATCAGTAATCATTATCTATTTTTAATTCCCCGTTAAATTACTGACAACCGCAATAAATTGCCTGTATGTCTCCTTGTCCTAATGTATGTATAATCTTAATCTCTTTTTTACAGAAATAACAAATCTCCATTTTATCACCTTTTTTAATAATGCTCAAATTAGTTAAAATTAGAATATATATTTTGTGTATCAAAAGTATATGATTCTTAAAAACCAACCATCTCTTAACAATCTTTTAATTAATTCTGGTTTTAAATATTTTTGGTTCTTGCTTAACAGACAGCTATGAAAATGATTACTAATTTATTTTTTTAAGTTTTCTGGATTTATCATCCCATCGATAGTGTAGAACAATCTGGCTACGTTTTTTATTTCTTAGTTCTTCCACTCTTTTTTCTATTTTTTTTGAACTACCGGTGGTTTTCTTATCCTCAGAGGGAGTTTTACTTAATTCTTCGTATTCTTCTCTTTTTTTAATTGCATCACTAATTCTTAATGTTAAAACAATAAACACCAAAATGATTGATATTATTCCTAACGTAGTCGAGATAGCCCATAATAGGATAATAGGTAATATGCTAATTACAAAAGTCACACTTACTTCGGTAATTATAATCTCCTCATTATTTCTTGTTAATTTTCTTATGCGTTCTTCCTCTTCTTTTATTAGGCGTTCTTCCGCTATTCTGTTTTCTTCTAATAATTGTTCTTCTTCTCTCCTGTTTTCTTCTAGGCGTTCTTGATGGATAATCTCATAATACTGCGGGTTATCTTTAATCTCTTTTAAGTAACCTCTAACAATATTGGGGCTTATTCCAAGTTCTCTTGCTATAGTTTCAACTGAATGTTTTTCTTTCTTTAAAACATAAGTTAAAAAAACTCGTTCTTTTCTTAATTCGCTTGTCAAAGGTCCCATTATCTTTCAGTTCACTCTTATCTCAAAAAGGGTATATTTTTAAAAATCTTCTTAAATTTATATTAAATAATGATCCTCATCACTCCCCCGTCCCTTCCCCATACACTCTCCAGAACTCCTGCACAAACATCTCAGCAATCGCAGAGTCTTCAATGATCACCACATTCTCATCGTTGTTCTTATCGCCGTTATTGGTCGGATTAAAAGAACCGGTAACTACAATCTTTTCATCAACTATAAACACCTTATGATGCATTAAGTAGTTAAAATGAATACTTTATAACAAAAAGTTTATATAGAATTAAGACCCTTGGTAGATCATGGCAACCAATAAATTTGAAAGAGAAATAAAAAAAATACTTACTAATGATCTCAAAAAAGACAGAGAAGGTAATGAGCCTAAATTACTTTCAAATGAACAGCTAAAAACTCTAAAAGCTTATGCTGAATTTTATAGTAACAAAAAATCAAGTAAGGGTGGAATCGTTAAGAAATCTTCTGTTTGGAATTCTTTACAATGTTTACGAATGCTTGGAGTATATCTTAACAAGCCTTATGAGAAAGCCACTAAGCAAGATTTAATTAATTTCTTTACGAAGCATTGCAAGAATAAAAGTGAAGCTACTACAAGCAGTTGGAAAGTTACTATTAGGAGCCTCTACAAATGGCAACATGGGATGAAGAAAAAGCATGAATTTCCAGAGGTTGTCGATGATGAACGATTAGAACCCACTAAAGCTAAACCACGAAAAATAAGTCCCTCGGATTTACTTACAAAAGATGAAGTGTTGAAAATGATAGAAGCAAGTTATAATCCTATGGATAAAGCTATCTGCTCAATCTGGTTTGAAATGGGAATAAGAGCAAAAGAATATACTTCTGCTAACGTTGGATCAGTTGAATTTGTTTCAGGAGGAGTAAAATTTTATGTAGAGGAATCAAAGACCGAAACAGGATTTATTCCTTTAATACAATCTGCCCCATATCTTGAAGAATGGCTACAATGCCATCCTTATAAAGAAGACAAAAATGCTCCTTTATTCATTCAATCTAAGCGATTAAGGAAAGGTGTAAGATACAATAGATTACAACCAAATGGAATTAATCAGAAATTAAAACGGTTAGCAGAAAGAGCCGGTATAAAAAAAAGAATATTCACTCACTTAGGACGCAATATGTCTATAACAAGAATGGATGGTACTTTATCCATCGAGGACAACGCAAGATTACACGGTATCACTCCTTACACTGTTTTGAATGTTTATACTAGGAGAAGCAGAAAAGAAGCTTGTGAGAATTATTTTAATAAATATGGGAAAAAGAAGTCTGATGAAGAATTATTAAAAGAAAAGGAAGAAGAAGAAAAATTACTTCCAAAAAAATGTGAAAATTGTAGTGAGATGAATCCTTTTGAAAGGCATTTTTGTAAAAAATGTCTAAGACCTATTGATTTAAAGACTTTCTTAGAATTGGAGAAAAACAGAACCATTAAGGATCAAGTGGTTGGCAGATCTATTGAGAAGGGAGCTTTGTTAAGTAAGGAGATGGTTAAGGATTTACTGAGAGAAATGATTAAATCAGGAGAGATAAAGTTATGATATTTTTCTTTCTACAGGTATATTCATAACTAGATCTCCTATTATTATGGGGTCTTCACCATTTTTCTTTACTGATTCAATCTTAAAAAGGTGTAAATCCCATGATTTGTACATTTTCTCTCCCTTCTTTATTTTTTCAGATTTATTCATTTCGTATGAAAGCTCTTTGAAAATAACTGGTCTATAATCCCCTTGTAGAATTTTAGAATATAAAGCATTTTTCTTCTTATTGATTGCTCTGATGAGTCTTCCTTTTCTAGTGTTCTTTTCTTGTTGAGAAGTATCACAGGAATCACAATATTTGGGATGTGGACCTCTTCCATCATATGATTTTGGCGGATTAGAACACACTATACAAGAAGTTCTTATAATCATAATTGTCTTTAATTGAAGATAATATATAAGCATTGTTCTTTAAGAAGCTGCTTCTTAATTAATTAGACATTTTTTACAAGAAATCAAGATATATTTTTCTTCATTTTAATCAATTGATGGAAATTACAACCTTAACAATAGGGAAAGAAACCCGAACTAAGTTACAAAGGCTAAAACTCTGCCCGACAGAAACAGCTGATCATTTGCTGAATAGACTGATGGATGGCCATTCTGCATGAAAAAAGACCAGCTAGATAAGTGGATTGAGGAAAGCTTGGCAGAACTGAAACTAGAACATGAAATGCAAAAAACTAAGGTATAGGAATCTTGAAGGAACCGATAATATCCTGCTAGGGATTGTCGTATTTGAAGATCAACAATTCTTACATTTTTGTACTGCTAAGAGAAAGCACGTTATTAACAAATCATTGATTATGTCTATTTCTGATACTGAAGAAGAATTTATGGGGCCAACACCATGATTGCTCAAAAATACCCTTGGCTTGTTGGATGGCTCCAAGAACGAGCAAATAAAGGAGGAGATTTCTTGGTAGCTACTCACTACCCTGAAGGCCATTGGAGCAAGTGGGTTTCTGTTATGTATTGCTGGGAAAACCCAGAGGAATTGTGGAGATTAGCCATAGCTACAAATATGAGCCCTCGTCCTTGCGACATATTTATTGATCTTGATCCACAAGAGGGAGAGAAAGTGGTTCCTGCGCAAAGGATGTGGGATCTAGCCTCAAAGCTGAAGTATTATCAACTTTCACCATTTGAAGTTTTTTGGACTGGTTCTAGGGGTTATCATATTCATATTGAAGAACCAGAACTTAATCTACTTGAAGACAGGAGTCAACGTGAAAGAATCCGCAAATATCTACTGAAAAAAGTTGGTGCTGATTTAATGCTTGCTTCTGAAAAACATCTTATTGCAATCCCAAACATTCCTCATTGGAAAAGTGGCAATCCAAAAGAATTGATTTACAAATACCCATGACACTAGACAGAGTTTTGAAAGAAATGAAAGAAGAGAAGCTGAAAAAGATAGAAACAACTCCTTTGAAAATTGATAATTATCTTGAAAATGTAAGGGCATTCCACAAAATACAGCCATTCTTTTATGACAAAGCAGGTTTATTTTGGTTCTGGCAAAAAGAAGAATTCCGTTGGGTAATGGTAGATGAGATTGATGTTATGGTCGCAATAGATAAAAACCTTAACCTATTAGGGCAAACAGTTTCTTCAAGTGTTAAACAAAGCTATCTAGAAGGGTTTAGACGTGTCGGAAGGGTGAACATACCAAAAGAAGCCCCAAAGACATGGATTCAATTTAAAGAGCAAGTAATAGATATAAAAGATAGTGGGAAATTCAATGCATCTCCTGAATATTTCTTTACCAATCCTTTTCCTTGGGGCATAGGTAATTCTGTAAACACACCAATAATGGATAAACTTTTTGAGGATTGGGTTGGTAAAGAACACGTGCAAACTCTTTATGAGATCATAGCTTATTGCTGTGTTTCTGATTATCCAATCCATATCATCCTTTGTTTAGTTGGTTCAGGTAGGAATGGAAAGTCAAAGTTTCAATCATTAATTTCTAAATTCATTGGTTCAGAAAATATTTGTAGTACAGAATTAGACACCTTATTAAAGAGCCGGTTTGAAAGTTTTAAATTATATAAAAAGTCAGTTTGCTTACTTGGTGAGACTAATTTCGGAACATTAACAAAGACTTCTTTGCTTAAGAAACTCGTTGGTCAAGATTTAATAGGTTTTGAGTATAAGCAGAAGAAACCTTTTGATGGATATAACTATGCTAAAATCATAATAAATAGCAACAGCTTACCTACAAGCGAGGACACATCAGAAGGGTTCTATCGTAGATGGTTGATAATAGATTTCCCGAATGAGTTTCCTGAAGGAAAAGATATCTTGGAAACTATTCCAGAAGAAGAATACAGAAACCTAGCTAGGAAAGTAGCAACTTTACTGCCGAGATTGTTGGAGAAAGGGAGTTTTACTAATCAAGGGAGTATAGAGGATAGGAAGCAAAAATATATCTTATCAAGCAACCCTTTAGAAATGTTTGTTAAAACTTGTTGTGTTGAAGATCACATCGAGTACATCAAGAGTACTGATTTGTATATGGCATATTGTAATTTTCTGAAAAAACTTAAAACAAGAAAAGTAAGCAGAAAGGAGTTTAATTCTGCTCTTAATGAGCAAGGTTATAGTTCTGTAAGAACAACTAAAAAAGTTAAAAATAATTACAGAAATAATCTTGAGAATGATGATTTTGTGAGTACTTATTGGATTGATGGCATAACATTAAAAGAAGATTTTATGCAGATTATGTCAAAAATGAACCGTTCTTCAATTCATTCCCTATATAAGGAAAAGAGTTCAGAAACACTACATAAAATGCA